>JABWCR010000008.1 GCA_013359125.1 Armatimonadota bacterium
GCCATTCCGCCCTGGCCCGGCATTGAACGTCTCATGCCCAGCGCCATAGTGATCGAAATCACCTTCTGCGTCTTAGGATCGAAGGTGAAGGCAACATTGGTGCGATAGTATCGAACGGTGTACGTATCGCCTGCAAACTCGTGGTCGGTGGGATAGCCGTAGGCGTCGATCACTTGCTTGTAGGTCGAACCAAGGCCAATTCCGCGCTGAGTTCGAATGGAGGGGGAATGCTTGAGGCCGTAGGCGGAAATCTGAATGACCTTGCCGCCCTGTCCTACCAGAAACACATAGGTGTAGCCGCCCTTGACTCGATAGGTGTAGCTGGTCATGTTGAGCAGCCGCGCGGTCGACTGGTCGGCCGCCGCAGGGGCTCCACCGCCGAATCCGCCCATTCCGCCGCTCATGCCAGGAGGCCCTCCTGCCGGTCCGGACAGTCCGCCGCCACCGCCCATTCCGTCCTCTCGAGCGGCGCCGCCCATTCCGCCGGGCGCGTTTTGAGCCGGGCCGCCAACCGTCGATTGCTGGAAGTTCACCTCGATCGGGTTCCCAAACATGCGCATGACTTTCCGCACGTCGTCCAACAGTCGGACGCCAAGAAACTGCGATTCGGGCTGGCCCTGGGCCATGGCGCTGGCGATCGCTCCAAACGCGGCCAAAGCCATCAATCCGGTGCGCATTGTTTTCATTGTCATAAGCCTCCTGATGCGATGTCCGACCTAGATTCGGCGCAGTTCCGCCGATTCCTTCAAGACTCCGCGCGTCGATTTGCTATTATACATGATGGATGAAGACGCGGAAAGGTTCACTGGCTCGATGGATTTCAGGACTGGCTGCCTGTCTGGTTCTGTTTCTAACCTTGTACTTCATCTGGTATCTGCCCTCGCAACGCCCGTCGAAGGCGCCGATTGTGGAGTTTAGTCGTTGAAAGTCGGTCTGATCGGATTTGCCGCTTCTGGCAAGAGCACGCTGTTCAGCGCAATTTCGCGCGGTTCTGCGCGCGACGGGGTGGCCAGCGTGCCTGCGCCCGACGACCGACTGAATCGCATCGTTGACATTGTAAAGCCCAAGAAGGTCGTCTCCGTGCACATCGAGTGGCACGACGATCTGCCCGATCCGCAGACCGAAGACAAGCCCAGCGCAAAGGCGACCTTGACGGCCGCGCGAGAGATGGAGGCTCTGGTGGTCGTTTTGCGATTGTTCGATACGCCGTTTGCGCCCTTTCATTCGGCGATCGATCCCTCGCGCGATCTCAGGTTCTTC
This sequence comes from Armatimonadota bacterium, assembly GCA_013359125.1. Classification (NCBI taxonomy): domain Bacteria; kingdom Bacillati; phylum Armatimonadota; species Armatimonadota bacterium. The sequence continues at coordinate 1,261 of JABWCR010000008.1, forward strand.
TTGGACGAGTTCGCTCTTAGCGATCTGCAGGCCGTCGAGAATCGAATCGAGCGGTTGCACAAACAGATCGGAACCCATCGCGAAGCGCCGTCGGACAAGACTGAGATGCTCTCGCTCGAGAGGATCATGAAGGCGCTGAACTCCGGCAAGTCGGTCGCGGACGTTGAGGCTTCTAACGAGGACCGGCAGCGCCTGGCCAGCTTCTCGTTCCTTACGCAAAAACCAGTCGTCGTGGCGGCCAACGTGCCAGAGGGAATTCTCGGAAGAGAAACGAGCGATCAGGGATATGCTCGCTTGGCAGAACTTTGCACAGGATTAAATTTGCCTTTGGTCGCCCTCTCTGCAACGTTCGAGCATGAACACGCCATGGCGGAAGAACACGAGAAGGCTGAGTATTTGGAACTGGTGGGTTTGAGCGAAGCCCGTCTGGAATCGTTGCAGCAAGCGGTTTTCGGGCGATTTGGCAAGCAACTGTTCTATACGGTCGGCGACGATACGCGCTCTTGGCCGTTGCCGATCGGCGGGTCTGCGTTGGAGGCGGCAGGCATAATCCACTCGGATTTGGCCAGGGGCTTCATCCGTGCCGAGGTCTGCCACTATGAGGACTTTGTCGAGTGCGGCGGCTGGCAACCGGCGCACCATGCCGGACGCACAAAGCTGGAAGGCCGCGAGTATCGCTTGAAAGACGGCGACGTGATCAACATTCGCTTCAAAGTCTGACTAAGCGGCCAAAAGGGTAATCAGACCGTTGTTGATCGCATGGATAAGGATTGGAGCCGCTAACGAACGGGTTCTCGCATAGGCCAGCGCCATGATGACGGCTAAAGCGGTTACCCCCAGCAGCCCGCCAATGAACTGCGGGTGAATGATTGCGAACGCAAACGCCGTGATCCAAGCAGAAAGATAAGGCCGACCGGTGCGTTGCCATAGGGCGACGAACAGCCCGGCGCGAAAGACGATCTCCTCAGTAATCGGAGCGATAATGGAAGCCGTGAGGAACAAGGCGGTCGCGCTGGCCCATGGCATAGAGAGCAGATCGACATCGCTTATCGCCGATTTGGGCTGCGGCAGATCCAGGGTTATCCAGATCGACAAGGCGAATAAGGGGAAGAGCAGCGCAGCAAAGCGGCAGTAGCCTGAAAGGGCTTCGTGCCAAGCGCGATCGCTATGGAATCGAAGCGGCGATTCTCCGCCCGCTCGCTGGATAACTCGGTGCATCCATGCCAGCGCCAACCAGACGCCGATCAAAAGGTTTGTCGGCATATGCCATCCTGACCCTGAGTCTCGCGGAGAAGGAATAAGGGCGATTGCGAGGATGTAGATGCCCGCCGCGGCCGCAAGCCCGTCGTACGCCCAAGGCGGCAGATTCAGGGCAGGCCTTGGGTCGATAGCCGCCGCCGCGCCGCGCTTCAGTCGAAGCAGCCAAAACACAAGGCCGAGAAGTGCGGCTAAGAGCATCGTCAAGATGACCAGGGCGCTGATCGACAGCCCGGCCAAAGCTTTGTTTTTGATTCGGTCTCTATCAGGGTCCTTGCCGAGCCGCTCGTCAAGGTGCGCTCGGGCTAAAACCCGCGACCAGCCCAGATCGGTCCGTGCGATCTCCTTCTTGATTTCTGCTTCGTCCACCGATGTCAGGGCGGACTTGGAATAGAGTTTTCGCCAAGCTTCGGCGTTCTTGCCTTTCTCCTGGGTCAATTGCCAGTAGGCGGCGCTAGGGCCATAGAGTTTGTATTCGTGCTCAATTACGAGGCCGAGTCGAGAAGCCAGCGGTCGAGCCGGACCGGTCAAAGCGTTGAGTTCCTCTAAACTCTTCCAAGGATCGAACTTTTGCCCAAGCGCCGGCCCGCCTTCGACGAAATCTTGTTTGAGCCGGAACTCGATGCTCGATATGGCCGTAGCCTGGCGGGAAGTCGGTTGGTTTCTGGAGTTGCGACTAAATTCGTAGACGTTGAGCGCCACCATCGCGCCAATCACGAAGAGGGTAAAGAACCAAGCGCCCGGCATCGGCTTGATCGGCGGGTCCATAGCACAGGGGATTCTGACAGAATGGCGGAGAGTCAGGGATTCGAACCCTGGGTAACAGCTCTACGCTGCTACAACCGCTTAGCAGGCGGCCCCTTTCGACCACTCAGGCAACTCTCCGTCTAAGGCGATTATACCATAGCCTCAGGGAAGGAACCGAGGGGCTGAACGTCCGCCGCATAGCGCTCGAGAGCCTCGATTGCCTCGGCTAAAGCGGCGTCGTCCCGGTGTCCCTGAATCTCGACGTAAAACATGTAGGAGAAGGGTTTTCGAGGGTGCGGGCGCGACTCGATCATCGTTAAATTGAGTTTTCTTTTGTTGAAGGCTCCCAATGCGCGGTAAAGCTGACCAGGCCGGTCCTTGACCGCAAACAGCAAGGCGGTTTTATCCTTGCCGGTCGGTCGGGGCTGATTGAAGCCAAGGATCAGAAAGCGCGTGGTGTTGCTCTCCTGGCTTTCGATTCCAATGGCCAAAACGTTGAGACCATAGAGTTTGGCCGCCTCCGCGCTGGCAATGGCTGCGGCGCCGTTCTTCTCCGCGGCCATTTGGGCGGCGCGAGACGAAGGCGAGCAGTCGATCAACTCTGCGCTCGGCAGATTGGCTTCGAGCCATCGCCGGCACTGCGCCTTAGGCTGAGGGCCGACATAGACCGCTTTGACTTTGGCAAGGTTTGTTTCTTTGCTGACCAGTGCATGAGAGATCGGAAGATAGATCTCGCCGCACAGCTTGGCCGTCGTGCGCAACAGACGGTCGAGCGATTCGACCACGACTCCGGCGATCGAGTTTTCAATCGGCAGCACGGCGTAGTCGGCCTGGCGCGTTTCGACCTTGGCGAAGGCCTCGTCCAAGTCGTCCACCGCGCTCAGTTCGGACCAGGCCCCAAAGGCGAGCTTCGCGGCCTGTTCGGAGTAGCTTCCTGGCGGCCCCCAATAGACCGCGCGGGGCGGTTTGGCCAGCGAGCGCGACGCAGAAATAATCTCTCGAAAGAGGGTCTGCAACTGCTCCTTCGACAAAGGGCCTGGGTTCTTCGAGGCCAGACGACGATGAATCTCGCTCTCTCGTTCGGGCGTGAAAAACGTTTCCTGCGCTGCGCCTTTCAACTGTCCGATCAGCTTGGACAGTTCCGCGCGCTCGTTCAACATCGAAAGCAGTTGATCGTCCAGCGCATCGATGCGCTTTCGGAGTTTCTCAATCTTCTCGTTCACCGCTTCAGGTTACCTCGAACGAGCGCCATAGGTAGAATCGGGCCGATGCATCGAGTTTTTTGCGGCGAACTGATTACGGACGGGGTTAACTTTGGCCCTAAATCTCTCCTAATAGACGACGGCAAGATCGTCTCGCACGAAGAGTATTCGCCAGGCGTTCGGGTCGATTCCCCCGATATCGATCTAACAAGTCATGCCGTATTGCCCGGCATGATCGACATTCATGTCCACGGCGGCGGCGGTCGCGACTTGATGGAAGGCACGGTCGAGGTCATTGAGTTTATGTCCAGAAGGCTGGCGAACTGTGGAGTTACGGCCTTTCTATCGACGCCACTGACAGCCCCGCTAGATGCGATAGCGACCTGTTGCGCTGCCGCCGAAGATGCGATGAAAGGCGATTTGCCCGGCGCCCGGTTAGTGGGGCTTCACTTGGAAGGCCCCTATATCAACTTAAAGTACAAAGGCGCTCAGCCGCCCGAGTTCATTCGGACCCCGGATGCCAGCGAGTTCGAAGCGACGTTTGATCGATGGATGGACCTTATAAAAGTGGTTACCTTGGCGCCGGAAGTAGAAGGCGGCTTCGATTTGGTGAAGTTTCTGAGTAACCAGGGCATCATCGCATCCGTCGGACATACGAACGCGACGTTCGATGAAGTCAGTCGAGCGATCGACATGGGCGCTCGGCACGCTACGCACTGCTTTTGCGCTATGCGGCCCATGCATCATCGCGATCCGGGCACGGTCGGCGCCGTGCTGGCTCGTGCCGAACTAAAGGCCGAACTGATCTGGGACAATGTGCACGTGGTGGAACCTATTGCGAAGATTCTTTGTCAAATCAAAGGCGCTTCGCATGTGATCTGCGTCTCGGACGGCACGACGGGCGCTGGAATGCCGGAAGGCTATCGCTTCGAACTTTGGGGCCATGGCGCCATAGTCAAGAACGGCGCAGCCCGATTGGAGGAGGACGAAACGACGCTGGCGGGCAGCGCGATCGGCATGGACGCATGCCTGAGAAACGCAGAATCGGCATTGGGATTAGAAGCCGCAACGCTGTTGTGTTGCGCAAATCCAGCCGAATCGTTGGGATTGCAGGGAAAGCTTGGAACTCTGGCTGTCGGCGCAGAGGCCGATTTTTTTGGTTGGAGCAGGAAAAGTCGTTCGATCGTCGAAACTTACATAGCGGGAAGGCGCGCACCGGCCTGATCGACTATGTGAGTATAATTCGCGCGCGGCTATCGATAAGTTCGCGCAGGAGGGAATAAGATGAAGTCATCGTTTGCGCTTATGCTGATGTCTGGATTGGTCGCCTTGGGGATCGCCCAAAGGCCGCTGGAGTATCCGTTCACCGAGGACAGCGTCTGGCCGCAATGGGGCAAGGATTTGGCCATCACTCATCGCCAAGCGGCCGCCGCGGGGCCGTCCATACCGGTCATTTCCTACTCTTTCCCATTCGGTGGAGCCTCCGATGAAATCACTCACGATGGCGAACTCCTATGGGTGCCGCAAGCGTTTAGCAAGCCGCTATACAGAGGCTATTTGTTCCTGAATGGGGAGACTGGAGTCCTGGAGGGCACATACGGGCCGCTCTACGGATCGCCGACCACGACCTGCATGACCTTGGCAGCCGTATGTTTGCGCGACCAGAACAATCAACCGGTCGACTTAGACGGCGACGGCTTCCCTGATCCCGATATGTATGTGCCGCTCTGGTACGTCTCGGGCGGAAAGAACGACATTTTGATGCAGACGGTCAACCCAGTGACGGGCGCCGGAGTCGGCATTCCGATGCGACAGGTTCGGATCGGAAACAACGTCTTCATGGGCGATCAGTTTTCGTACAGGGCGAATCAGTTCAGCGTGTTTACGGGCAGCTTTTTTGCCGTGCTGGGTGGTTCGCACCAGTTTACGACCACAGGCTTCGTGCAGACTCCGCCCGTCGTTAGCAGTCCCAACGGCGGATTTCCATTTGTAACCTTTGTAGACACCGGCGGCGTTCAGTGGTATGTCGGTTGGATGTGGTATGTGCGCTATACCGCAGCAGGCAACCCGGTTACCTACACGTTTCAAGGCTACAATCTTTACCCGAACTTTGAAACGGCTTTGGCCGGCTTCTTTGGTCCCGCGGACGCTTTTCTCACAGGAATGCCGCACCAGGCCGTCGGGTCGTCCGCTTTCGACGCGACGAACAATCGGATCGTCTCTGGGTTGCGGAACGGCTCGGTGCAAGTGCACGACGTCATCAGCAATCCGCAAGTGGGCACGATTCTTGCGCCGTCAAGGAACATGACGATCCGATCGCTGACTGGCGACGAAGTCATGAGCGACTCGTTCAACACCAACTCGGCGATCACGCCCGAAGGCTGGACCATTGTGGCGGCGACCATGTCGGGCCGACTGTTTCGCCTAAATCCCGCTCAGCAGAACCCCGTCGTTTGGCAAACTCAACTTGGGCACGCCATTTCGACCGGCCCGTCGATCAGCATTAACAACACAGCTTACGTTACTGCAGGCAAGCCGAACGCGCGCCTGTTCAACATCAACACTCAGGACGGCACGGTTCGATGGGAGCGTCAGCTTTCCGGCCCAAGCCGTTGCACTCCGCTCATCGACCGCGACGGCAACGTCTACGTCGGCGACGATCGGGGCAACCTGTTTTCGTTCGATCCCAACGGCACGCAGCGATGGGTGCTGGCTTTTCGCTACCCCATCTCCGTTACTCCGATCTTAGATGCCGACGGCGTATTGCACGTTTCGGTATCGAATCGGTATATCGTGGGAATTCGACAAGGGAACGCAGGCGGCAAGTAGCGGTAGACTGACGAAGTTAGCGTTTGGCGATCCCCGCTGAAGCCTGGCGGGGTTTCGCTTCTTTGGGTTTGGAAGGAGACGCGATGAATGTGTCAAAATAGATAGCCGTTTCGTTAGGAGGATCTTTCGACCATGCGTTTAGACGACGAGCAACAGCAGGCAGAGGGCGCTCAGCCAAACGAGCAGCCCGAGCCTATCGACCTGATCAGCGACCAGCAATCTGAACAGACTGAAGTCTCCGTTGAGCCCATAACCCCAGTGGCGGCCCAACAGCCCATCGAGGAGCCAATAGCTCCGCCTGCCGTTCCTGGAGCCTCAGACCTCACGATGGAAGACGTCATGCGTCAAGTAGAAGACTCCGACGTGGGCGGCCGATCGCTCAAGCGGGGAGAGATGGTAGAGGGAAAGGTCGTCCAAGCCGATCGCGAAGGCGTGCTCGTAGACGTCGGTCTCAAGCATGAAATTAGGATCCCTTTGAACGAGTTGGCCGATGGCAATCTGACCACTGCGGAAGGCGTATTTAGTCCCGATGACAAGATCAACGCCATTGTAACGGGGACGGCCCGAGAAAAAGAAGGCTTGCAGCTCAGCCATCGTCAAGCGCAATTTGAGGACAAGTGGGAAGAGATCGAAGAGGCCATGCGCGACAAGAAAACCCTGCAAGCCATGGTGATCGAGCGTGTCAAGGGCGGCTTGGTCGTTGATTTAGGCGTGCGAGGCTTCATCCCGGGCAGCCATGTGGGCGCCCACGGCGGCCTGAAGAATCTGGACCGATTTGTCGGCCAGAGCCTGCCTGTCAAGGTCTTGGAGATCGACCGCGAGAGGCGAAAGGTCGTCGTTTCCAATCGATTGGCCGAAGAACAGATGTTCGATCAGAAGCGCAAGGACCGCCAAGAACGGCAGTCGGCCATCTTTGCAAAGCTCCAGGAAGGGGACATTTTGGACGGCACGGTCAGGCGTTTTGCAGCCTACGGCGCATTCGTCGATATCGGCGGGTACGAGGGCCTGCTCCACATCAGCGAGATGTCGTGGAGCCGAGTGGAAGAACCCAAAGATGTGCTGAGCGAGGGCCAGCAGATTCAGGTCAAAGTGGTCAAGTTAGAGCGGGAGCGCGGCAAAGTGTCGCTCAGCTTAAGACAGGCCACGCCCGACCCATGGTCCGAAATACCCGATCACTACCAAGTCGGCGCGACCGTTACGGCGCCCATTAGCCGAGTCGTAAAGAGCGGCGCGTTCGTGAGGCTTCCCGAACAGGTCGAAGCGTTCATCCCCCTTTCCGAGATGGCGGCTCGAAGACCCAAAAACGCCGAGGACGTGGTGCGGCTGGGACAAATCATCGAAGGAACCATCATCGAGCTCAACCCCAATGGACGGCGAATGGTCGTTAGCCTCAAGAATCAACAAGAGGAAGCCGACCGACGCGAGGCGGAGCGATTTCAGCAAAAGAATCGAGCGACACCGAGCGCAGGATTCACCATTGGCGACCGCCTGCAAGAAAAACTACAAGGCTTGATCGCCAAAGAATTGGGCGAGGAAACGCCTGCCGAACCATCGGCGCCTGTCTCTGATGCGCCAATGCCAGAGCCGGCGGCCGATGCCGCAGAAGAAGTTGCGGTCTCTGATGCGGCTGCTGAGCCGGCCGTGGCCGAAGCAGCCGAGGAACCTCAAGGCGAAGTCGAGGCGGAACCCAATGCCGAAGAAAAGCCGTCTGATGACTAATTCGACCATGAAGATAGCGATAACAGGCGGAGCGGCCAGCGGCAAGAGCACGGTTCTAAGCCGATTCAAATCGCTCGGCGCCGCCGCCCTCGACTCGGATGCGCTCGTGCGAGACCTGCGAGCCGATCCCGACTGGTTGGCGCAAGTGAGAGCGATCTTCGGCAAAGAAGCCTTCGATAGCGACGGAAAGTTCGACGCCCAAGCGCTTGGGCGCATCGTCTTTGACAATCCGGAGGCTCGACGCTCGCTGAATGCGATCACCCATCCGATAGTCTTGCGTCGAATTCGCTCGCTTGCCGACGATCGCACGGTCGTGGAAGTCCCTCTTTTGGTCGAAACATCGCTTCAAGGAGAGTTCGATCAGATCGTTGCGACGGAGGCCGGTGCAGCGGCACAAAGGAAGCGCCTGGAGGCTCGGGGAGTTGCAAACGAGGTCGCAGAAGGGATTCTAAGGTCTCAATTGTCGGACGACGAGCGCAGGAACTTTGCCGATTGGGTGATTGATACCGGCAAAACTGTCGAAAATACCTATGGACAGGTGGATAAGATTTGGGCGTTACTTTCTTAGCGGTTGCTCGTCTATCGTGCGAAGGGCAGTACCCCCTTCGTTTTTTGGGCATTCCGATTTTGCAAGGCGGGCAGGAGAATGAGTAAGCAGGCCGAAACTGGAGGATCAATCATGTCCTTACGAAACATCGCACTCTTAGTAACGGTATCGTTGGTCGGATGGAGCTGGGGTCAAGACGGGGGCGGAACCGTTCCGGGAGCGCCCAGGCCCAAGTACGACCGAAACAACCCTTACGTCATTCCTCAAAAGAACTATCGCGTTGCGCCCAACATGAACCCGGTTACAGGCCGGCTCAACGCTCAGAAGGAAAACAGAACCCTCAACAATACAAGAAGCTTTACGCCGCCAGCGCGCCAGCGGGCTAATGGAAGAGGTCCTCTGCAGGATCGAGACGTTACCAATGCGCTGAGCGACGAGATCCATCCCGTATACAACGCCGACTTTAGGAACTTATTCGTCGCGTCCAATGCGACCGGCACCAACGCGGCAGGCCGTCTGACAGGCGTCGGCGGCGCCTACCACATCTGGAGGATGGACAACGAAGGCGGTAGCGCGGTTCGGCTTACGGGAAATGTGCCCGAAGAGGCCAGCGGCGATCAAATTGAACCATCGGTCTCGGCGAACGCAATCCTGATGGCTTACGCCAACAGACCCGCCGCTGCCAACGCTAACTACAACATTATCTTTCGCACCGTACAGCCTGGCACGCGGATCGCCATCACAAACGACTTGTTCGAAAATCGGCGGCCCACTCTGGCGCCCAACGGCAACCTCGTGGCATTCTCGTCGAACCGAGAAGGCGGCCAGTTCAAGATCTTCCTTGCGCGAACCGACGGCTTCCCGTTTGACGATGGGACGATGTACAGGCGACTTTCCAATCCGCCTGCCGGATTCCACGACATGGAACCTGCTTGGGCCCCCAATGGCGATCAAATCGCCTTTACAAGGGTGGCTGGAGACGGCTCGAGCAGCATCTACCTGATGGACTATCCCTCGGCGTTCGAGTTCCGATGGACCAACTTCCCTCAGGCAAAGGATCGCCAGCCCGCATGGTCGGCCGATTCGGGAACGCTCTTATTTGCGTCCACCAGAAAGGCCACCGCGCTTGCTCAGCGAACAACCTCGGTCGGCACGACGTTCGACATCTGGCGCATGTCGGCCAATCCATTGCCCGAAGACGATGCTAACAACATCAACCGACCGCTCGCATTGACCCTCGATCCGAGCAGTCCTGGCGCGGAGTATCCAACCTCCGCGATCCAGTTCAATCGATTTGCCTATCAATCGGCGCGACCGAACGCGACCAACACCCAGGGCGCGCACGACATCTGGGAATCGTTGGTCGAAGACCTGACGCCCCCAACTCTCGAAGAGCTGCCCGTAGTCACTCCGAAAGAGTCGTTGCCAGGCACTCCGATCACCGTCAAAGCTCGTGTAACCGATTTTCAGAGCGGCATCCGCTCGGTCTACGCTCAGTTCAAAGACCCGGATAGCGCCGAACAAGATTTCGAGGGCTTGGAGCACAAGATATACCTGCTGGCGAGCATTCTGGTCGATACGTCGATCACAGTGCCTACTTTTGTCGAGATCGGCCAGCAAGCGATCGATCCTGTTACTGGCGAGTTTGTCGATTCATACGCCGTCTACCCGATCCTCGGCTTCCCGATCCCGAGCCAAGATCCACTGCCATCGGCCATTCGATTGTTCGACGACGGCCCAGTGTCCCTAGGCGGCAACGAGCCTGAAGGCGAGGTCGCGGGGGACGGCTGGTTCACGACAACTTGGATCACACCCTTGACGGCCAGCGACTTCTACGTCGATCTGATCGTGCGAGACAACGCCAACAACTTCTTCGTCTACGACAACATTGCCGGCTTTACAACGCTGAACTTTGCCGCCCGCAACAAGATTCTGCTGATCGCCGATCACAGCGCGGGACAACAGTTCGTCCAAACGCGCGGCGCCCCGATCGGCGCTTCCGTCGCGCGCCCCACGTGGATCCCGACCGAGAGCTACCTGACGGACAACCCGACCGGCAAGTTCCCGTTCGACCTCGCGACCGTCGGCAATCAGCAGTTGCCAATATTTGGCGACGGACCGTTCCCTAGCCCGCGCAACCCCTTGATGAGCATGCGCTCGGATACCTTGGGAATCAACACCACCAATGACGACACCTACGATCTCTATCGAGTCCAGTGCCGTTTGCCCCTCAATGCCGGATTGCTCGCGGGCTACCTGCCGCGTATGGAGCCGGAACCGATCGATCTGGTCGGCGGAACTCGACTCAAGTCGGTCGTCAAGAGAATGGTCTTGTTCTCCAGCCCTTACACCGGCGACGTGTGGGCCGGCCCTGGACATCTGCTGGATGTCAACGTTCAACAGGCATTGAGAACTTATATGCAGTCGGGCGGTCGCCTTGCAGTTACTGGTCAGGACATTGCGTGGGCCCTAAGTTTGAACGGAGGCCTGTCCAACGACTTCCTCCAGACAGTTCTAAGGATGACCTACGATTCTGACACGGCAGAAGATGTCTTCTTGACGCCTTATGACGGTCTGCGCCACCGATTACTGGCCATCGTTCCCGCTGCTGGCGAAGCGAACTTCGTCGGGCAGAACGTTGGGGCGGGTTGTTGCTGGATACGCATTGTCGGCGGAACCGTCGAATGCGACGCTCCTGCCGACCTGAGGCTGGCCAACCCCGGCGTGTTCCAGATAGACGATCAGGGCAACCTGATCACGTTCACGTTTGCCGCAATGCAGTCCATGCCGCTCGGCCCCTTCTTTATGGACGCCGCCTGGAATCAAGTCTGGATCGATACCGTTACGGTCAACCCGACCGATCGGTCGCAGTATCGATACGGTACTCCTGGCACCACAGGCGCCAGCGACCGAGCCGGCTTCTACTACACCGACGCGGCAACGGGCGCAAGGCTGTCGGCATTCGCGTTTGGAATCGAAGGCGTCCATTCTCACTACAACCAGATGACCGGCGGCGTGTGGAATCGCTCTTATCGAAACAAGATCATCCACAACATGGTCGCGGCCTACTTCACTTCCGAACTTACCGGCATCGTCCAGCAGTTCGATCCCGAAACGAACGAAGTGAAGCCTTTGCCCAGAGCGCTTGTCAGAGTAACGGCGCTGGCGCCGGCAACGATAGCCGGTCAAATCATGGGATACGGCATCACAGACAGCGAAGGCCGCTATCTCATCCAAGGTCTCGAAGCCGGCCTTTACTTGGTCGATGCCGAGCGAGTCGGCTTTAGGACCCAACACCCTGAGACGATCAGTTGGTGCGATCCCGGCTTGTACACAATGAACCTAATGATGCTCAAGGTGCCGCCGGGAACGATCCGCGCGCGCGTCGTCGACATCAACGGCACGCCCGTCCAAGGCGCCATAGCGACCGCTACCAGCCTTGACGATGTGGCCGAACCCGCGATAACAAGCATAACTGGCCCCGATGGCGTTGTCGAACTGAACCGCGTGCCGGTGGGCGACTGGCGCGTAACCGCGGACGCTGCGGCGCTTGGCTTCCAGCCAGGCAGCACGCCACCGTTCCAAGACGCGGCCGTTACGCCCGGAGCAGTCCTAACATTGCCGCAAGACTTCGTGGTCGAACCATTGCCTGGGACAATCGACGGAACGGTCATCGCAGATGCGACCGGACTGCCGATTGCGGGCGCCCAGCTTAGAGTGTTGGCTGGCACCATCGAGCGCGGCAGCGCAGTTTCTGATGCGAACGGCGCCTTCAGCATGGTAGTCCCAGCGGGCACTTACGAAGTTACAGCCGTTGCGCCCGGCTTCCAGCCTGGCTCCCTCGGCGCCGTGTTGCAAGCAGGTCAGACCGTTACGCTCACCTTCCGGCTGTTGAACCTGCCGCCCGGTTCGGTGATCGGTACCGTGCGACGCAAGATCGACAATGCCGGAGAGCCCAACGTTCTAATGGAACTGGTATTCGCCGGAGCGGTCAAGTACACCGCGACGACAAACGCAAACGGCCAGTACACCTTCCCAAGCGTCGATGCTGCCGACTACGTCATCAGACCTTCGAAAACCGGCTTCACCTTTACGCCGATGACCCGCAACATCACGGTCAACTCCGGCGCCCAGACGAATGTGGCCGACTTTATCGGCGAGCCGTTGCGCACCTTCCCCAAAGGTCTGTCTCTGGTTTCGTCGCCGTACGATTACGCACAAGATATCGCCGACTTGCTCGGAGTGTCTCAAGGCGATCGCGGCACGGCCAACTTCCTGTTCTACGGCTGGGACGCGGCAAACGGCAAATACATCTTCCACCCGATCGCGCCGGCAACCACCTTCAAGCATGGCCGAGGCTACTGGATCCAAACCGCCAACAACCTCAGTCTGACGATCGAAGGCACGTTGGCCAACGAAACGCAGGATCAGCCGATCGCGCTCAAGCAAGGCTGGAACCTGATCGGCGATCCGTTCCGATTCGCGATCAGCTGGTCGGCGACCCGAGTGGTCGATCCCGATAACGGCCAGCAGATCACAAACCAGCAAGCCGTTGCGAAGGGCTTGATTGCGAACAGCCTCTGGGGCTTCCAATCCGGACAATATCAAGCGGCGCAAACCCAGATCGATCCTTGGCGCGGATACTGGATATTCGCCTATCGCGATCTGACGCTTATCATCCCGCCTGGGGCTCAGGTTTCGTCGGCGGCCGGGCGCGCCGTTCCAAGAACGGCATCGGAATGGCGCATGGCGATTGTGGCCAACACGAGCGACTATGCGGACACCATCCTGGTCGGTGCGGCCAGCTCTGCGACGGACGGATTTGACAACGTGCACGATCTGTTGAAACCGCCTCCGGTGGGCGACGAATATCTCTATCTCGTCATGCCGCGCAACGATTGGGGCGGGCACAGCGGTCCCTATGGCGTCGATATCCGAAACAAGGGTCGAGCCGCCAGCTGGGACTTTATGGTCGACACAAACGTGGCCGGAGCCGAAATAACGCTCCGTTGGCCAGAGATCACGCGAGCGCCCAGGACGGTCAATCCAGTGCTCGTCGATCTTGAAACCAACGAACGGCGCTACATGAGGACGACCGGCGCTTACACATTCCGCGCATCCGCCAGCGGCGGCCAGCATCGGTTTAGGATCGAAATGGCGCCCAGCAGCGGCCTGTTGCGGATCAATAACACGCAGGTCACAGGCGGTCGAGCGACGAACGGCGCGCACACGGTTTCGTACTCCATCACGCGCGATGCGCAGGTAGAAGTCCGAATCTTGTCCGGCGGCAAGGTTGTGCGCACCCTGGAGAACAGGGCGGGACGCAGCGCGGGCGCCAACCAGGCAGTATGGGACGGCCGCAACCAAAGCGGCATCGCCCTGCCGCCCGGTCAGTACACGGTCGAGATCAGAGCCTCAACCACGGACGGCCAAGCCGCCCGAAGCGTTGCGCCGCTGGTCCTGACGAGATAGCAAACAATGAGACGAACTCGGTACACCAAGGAGGAGCGACCGTAGTGAATAACTGGACTAAAGCGGTCTCGGTCAAGATGTTAACGTGGGCGGCAGTGGCGAACCTGGCAATCATGCCATGCCTGTTGCCCTTTGCTTCGGCTGCCTATGCGCAGCCCGGGTTCGAAACGGCGCCGACAGCGGCCGTTTTGGACTTCAACAACACCAGCGGCTATGGAGGCGCCGGCTTGGCTCGCGCCGCTGCCGATGCCGTTGGCCTTGAGATTCGAAAGTCCAATCGGTTCGCTCTTATGCAACAGAGCGCGGTCGACCGACAGCTCAGCGATCTCGGGCTCGCAACGCCTCTCAATCGCGTGGGCTACTTGCGATTGGGGCAAGCCCTCCGCACCGACACCTTTATCACGGGCGATGTCCGCTCGGTCACCTTCTCCGGCACGCCGCGCCAATGCCGCGTGATCCTTGAGGTTCGGTTTGTCGATACGGCGTCGGGCGAAACTGTGAACGGTTCCGTCAAAGCGGGTATGAGCAACCCTCGGCCAGGCTACAGCGGCGAGGACGACACGCTTCTTAACGAAGCGATCGGGAACGCCGCGTTCGAAGCCGTTCGAGAAGTGCTGACCTATACGATCCCCGAATCGACAGTCCTCAACACCCGTGCGGCCAGAGAGGTCATCCTCAACTCCGGTCTCCGAAGCGGCATCAAGGAAGGCATGGAGATGATCATCATTCGGCGCGGTGAAGAAGTCGCGCGCGTTCGTGTGCGCCGCGTCTCCGATCATGACGCCGAAGCGATCATCATCGCCGAAACCCGCGGCGTGCGACCCGAAGACAAAGCCCGAGCGATCTTCCGTATCCCAGAAGTCAGCGTCGATCGAGCCAGTGGCCGCGTTATCGAGCATTCCACTTCTCGCTCCCGATCCAAAGGTCTTGGCGCTATCGGCAGCGTTTTGCTCGCCGTTGGCGTCATCTATGCCGTCACCAAGATGGCCAGCGGCAACAACGAAGCCGCGGGCAAAGTCGTTGCCGAGCCCGGACGCGACCGCAACGGTCTGCCGATCATGCAGGTTACTTGGAGCCCCAGCATCTTTGCCAAGAGCGACGTTAATCGCATCCAATGGCAGATCTATCGAAGCGACGTGCAGACCACCGATGGCAACGGCGCGCGCGTTCCCGTTGGAGTGTTGCAGGGCAACCAAACGACCTTCATCGACACCCTTATTCCGGCCACTTTCGTCTATGCGAGTTTGCCTCATCACGAGCAGGCTGCCGAAGACCCGAACTACACTGACGGTACGGGCGTCGCGATCACTCCCGGAGTCAACTACACCTACGAGGTTGCGCTGACCTACTCGCAACTGCAAGTTACGGGTGGCCAGTCCCAGACGGTGTTCAGGACTAGCCGCGCTACGGGCAACGCATCCGCAACAGTGATAGCGCCTCCTACCATCGTTACGCCGCTCAACCGAAGCCAAGATGTGGATCCGCGCGACGTTCAGTTCACCTGGACGACCAGCGCAGGCGCTAACGAATACGTGGTGGAAGTATCGTACGACAAGACCTTCATCAATCGCGCTCAGACGTTCGTGTCGCCGATCATCTCATCGACAGGCGGCGGCGGAATCAGTCTGAGCACCGAGCGACTCAATATCGAGGGCGCGCCGCTGAACATAAACCGCGGCCAACGGGTCCGATTGTTCTGGAGGGTTGGAGCGCGCAGCGCTTTCGACCGTCCCGGCCCCCGACCCGATCCGGCCGGAAACGGCTCGCGCTTCGTTTTCAGCGATCCGTTCGAGTTCGATACGCAGGAACTGCCGCCTCCTCCCAATCAATAGAGAGACGACAGGCGAATACATCCCATGCACTCCAATGAGGGTATCAAGATGATGAAATCAATGTGGATCGCGGTAGTGGCGACCGGACTGTTGGGATTCGCCAACAGTCAGCCTCGCCAGATCGAATTTGTGCCCGGCCAAATCGTGTTGACGGCAAAGCCCGGCGTTCTGTTGACCACGGTGCGCCAAATTGCGTCCACGGTCGGCGCCGAGGCCAAACCGATTCTGTGCCAGGATACCTATCTGCTGACTCTGCCTGCGGGCGGGAGCGATGCGGCCGCTATGAGACAGCGGACGCTGACCGCCGTCGAGAGCCTAAGGGCGCATCAGCAGGTCTGGCTAGTACGGCCCAATTACCTCGATCGTCCTCTTGATACCGTCCCCAACGATCCGCGATACCCCGATCAGTGGGCCCTGCCCATGATCAATGCGCCCCAAGCATGGGACATAGAACTGGGCGACGCGGCCGTCAAGGTTGGCGTCATCGATACCAACTTTCGGTCTACCCATCCCGACATGGTGGGCCGATACGACACCACCCTCAGCCGCAACTTCGTGGCCGAGCCGCCCGACAATAACATCGATCCGGGCGGCGGCGGATCATCGCACGGTACCGGCGTCGCAAGCGTCATCGTGGCCAATGCGAACAACGGGATCGGGATGGCGGGCTTATGCTGGGAAAACGTCCAAGTCGTCGCCATGAAGACGAACAACAACGACGGCGGGCTGCCCTTCTCCAACATTTTACAGGCATACCAGCACGTCAACGACAACGTCGCCGTCATCGACGCCGTTAACATGAGCTACGGCGGCTTTCGACCGCCCGACCAGCAAGAGGAAGGCTTCTTCCAAAACTGGATTCAGAACGGCTGTGTGCCGGTCGCCGCAGCAGGCAACGACAACACCGACTCTCGAAGCTTCCAACCCGCAGGCTCAGATCGAGTCATCACAGTCGCGGCAGTAGGCCCGACGATGAACAAAGCAAGCTATTCGAACTACGGAAAGATCGACCTGGCTGCCCCTGGCGGAGATATGCAAAACGCGCTCAATCAGGGCGTATTGGTGGCCACCCCGCAAGGCGACTACGAGTTCACCCAAGGCACCTCGTTCGCATCGCCCTATGTGGCGGCTGCAGTGGGCCTGCTACGATCCGCCGGGGTGCCTCGCACGGTTCGAAGAGCGCCTAACGGACGCGACTTCCCCGAAGCCGCCGTCGTCCTTATGGAGACGGCTAATAGCCTTGGTCGGCGAGTGCCCGACCCTGAATTTGGCAGCGGACTGATCGACATGTTCGCTGGCATCAAAGGCGCTGGCGCGTTCTGCGTCATAGACGCCCCGATCAACGGCAGAACGTTCGACACTCTTCGAAATCGGGTTACTATGCACTTTGGCGGCACGGCCCCCGATCTTATCACCATTACGCTGAACGGCAACAACCTGCCAACCTCCGAGTGGCAGCCGTTGTTGGTGCCCGATCAACAGGATCCAGGCAGATTCGACCTGTCGTACGTCAAGCAGTTCAGTACCGGACGGCAAGAATTGAGCGCGCGAGTAGTCAGCACGGTCGATCCGACGGTTACGGCCAGTGCGTCGACGGTATTCTTCGTTTCGCCTCACAAAGTGATCGCCGGCCTCGACATCTTCGCCACGCCTTACGGCGTTCCGGCAGCGCCCGAAGAGACGCTTGGCGTCGATTTTGCCATGGCGCGCTGGATTACTGATCCGCAGCATCCCAATGGCGGCTTCTACGCCCGCTACTTCGGCGATGGAGAGAAGGACGCCCGAGCAAGCTTTGCGCCTCCGGGCACCGATGTTCGGCCAGACGGCGAAACCATACCAACGCCGCCGAGAGGCCTTGGCTATTTCCTTAGCCTCAACAACGACATCGTCATCCAAGCTATGGACCCGATCGAACTGACGCAGGCTTATCGAATACCCCTGACGCCGGGCTGGAACATGATCGGCAATCCGTTCCCGTTCGACGTCGATTGGAACGGCTGCGAAGTGGAAATCATCGGCGACGGCGCCATACCGCAACGGCTGTCGCTGATCCAAGCCGCCGACCAAGGCTACGTCCGGCTACAAATCTATCGCTACCTGCCATTCGAAGGCGATTACACCTGGAAAACTGCGCCTTTAGGCGAGATGCTTCGCTGGTCCGGACACTGGGTCCGCGCGCTCAAAGCCTGTACGCTCGTCGTGCCGCCTTTGGCATCGCGCTCTCGGTCGGTCGCAGGACGCGCCGCCCCAAGCCTCTCCGAAGGCTGGGCAATGCGATTGACCGCATCGACGGCCGACCGATCCAGCGCAAACGTGTTCATCGGCGCATCAAGGCAAGCGAACGACTCGATCGGCAGAGAAGACGTGGAGAAACCGCCCGTGTGGCGAAGCTACTTGAGAGTAGCCGTGCGATCCGAAGATTCGCGCGACTGGCTGGCGCAAGACATCCGTAAGATGGATAGCCGTCGCAAGACTTGGATCGTCGAAGTCAGTTGCGATCAGCCAGACGCGGACGTCTCGATGAACTGGAGCCAAGAACTGGCGCTGCCCAACGGCGCGCGTCTCGTTATCGAAGACATGTTGACAGGCCGCAAAGTCAGCATGACCCAAGAGAGCGGCTATCGCTTCCGAATGAACGGCCAAACCTCTCGGACGTTTAAGGTTACGGCCGAAAGCATGGTTCGCTCAAGAGTGATGATCAGCGATCTGTCCGTCGCCCCGTCTCGAGCAAGAGGGTCGTACGATGTTCGATATAACCTTACCGGGTCGGCCTTGGTCAACGTCCAAGTAACCACCGTATCGGGCCAAGCCGTGGCGCGTCTAAACTCTGGATCGCGCTCGGCCGGATCGAACTCGGTTACATGGAACGGTCGAAACGAGGCAGGCATCGCGCTTCCATCGGGCGCCTATCTGGTTAACGTAACCGCAGTAACAGAAGAAGGCGAGACGGTGAGACGAGTAGCGCCGGTTGTGATTTCGCGATAATGAGGATTAGGTTAGAGGAGGAGTTGCAATGAAGTATCGTTATTTTGCGTTGGTTGGTTTGGCTAGCTTGGCTCTGGGGGCCATTGGGCAAAGCATCTACAACCCGAACGCGGGCGGAAGCCTTTGTTCGTGCCCAGACCTGCAGCCGGGCGATACCGGCGTCAGCGACGACTATGGCGCGAACGGGGTTACCAACGGCTTCATCACGGCCCTTTTGGCGTCGAGCGGGTCCGTGCAGTGGGCTACAGGCTGCTTCCCCATCGCGGGCGGAAACTGCGTTACGCTGCAGGCGCCTGGCGCGATCGCCATCGGTACGGGAGCCCAAGGCTCTGCTCTGTTGGGCGCCGCCGACCGAAACTATGCAATGACCTCTACCTATCCTTGGCCCACTCGGCCGGGCGGTATCTTTATCACCCTTCAGCATCAGGTTGTGGGCGAAGACGCCGTAACGACGGAGATCTGGGGCGACGAAGGCGCCGACTTCCAGCGCGTTTACAACGGCGCGAGCGGCCCCTACGTGCGCGAACAGTGGTACAAAGGCAACTTGATCACCGACATGCGCATGGAGATCATCCAAAACGTCGTGCGGTTCCGATTGCAGATCCGCAACGGAAGCGCAACGGACAGCATCGATCTTGGAGCGCGCTTCGCGTCCGACGTCGAAGCGGGAGAAGAATCTCGACCTCAATTCTTGTACACGGGCCAAGGCCGACCGATACGAGTCGATACCAACATCGTCGGCGCAAACGTGCCCCAAACGGTCGAATTCTACAACACTCGATCCGACCTGGTCGCAGCATCCCGCTACATACTAGCGCCCCAAGCCGGATTTGAAGATGCGACTCGGGCAGACCGAATCGTCCTCGGAAAGTGGTTCTTCGTCATGGGCACTTCCAACTGGGAACCCGTGCTCTTCGAGGACAACCTCATCAACGATCCGGCGCTGCTGATCTTCCACAACCCGCGCCGAATCGGCCCCGGACAACAGATCGAGTTTGTCTGGTACGTCTCGATGGTCCCCGCAACCGTTAACACCGGTCGACCGGTGGCCTTGGGCACCGAGGCAGAGCCGGTGCTCGACTTTGATCCGGCAGGAACCAACGGATTGCGAAACAACCCGACCACCATCTATGCTCACGTCTCTAACCAATACTTTGACATTGGCCAAGAGCTTGAACTAAAGGACGTAAGCGTCGACATCTCCCTCCCGCCCGGTTTGGCGTTAGAGCCTGGAGAACTCAGAACAAAGACGATACCCCTATTGAGAGCCGATCAAACAGTCTCTGTGTCGTGGCGCGTCAGAGCCTCAGGCCAGGTTACAGGCCCGCTCACCTACAGAGTCTCTGTCTCTGCGCCCCCCGCACCATCAAAATCTGTATCCCGTACTATGGTGATTGCGGGCACAAACAGAAAACGGTACGAACCCGGATTCCAGATGATCTCGTTCCCGTTCAATCTACAAGACAACCTGGCACAAGTTCTTGGGCTGAGCACAGAACAGTTCTCGGCGCGTACTTGGGTGCCCGAACGGAATCGCTACGAGGCCATAACCAGCATCGTTCCAGGTCATGGCATGTGGCTCTTCATGCCCGATACGGCGTTCGATACAACGCTGTCCAGCATCCAGCAGGTGCAGGGCACATTCAACGACACCTATACCATTCGCCTGACCAAAGGCTGGAACCAGATCGGCAATCCTTGGGTCTATAGTCTGCCCTGGGGACAGTTAGTCATGGTGGCCGGAGAAGACCCGACAAGAACGCTAACCCTCGCCGAGGCCGTCAACCGCGGGATCATTCGCGGCGTCCTCTACTACTGGGACGAGTTCTCGCGCGAGTACAAGTTCTCGTCAGACCTGACCGCCTTGCTGAATCCGCACCGGGGATATTGGATCAAACTCAACTCGAACATCGATCTCAGCTTTCCGCCCATCTTCATCCCTGGCTCTGGCCAATCCGGCACGCCGAGATCGGCCTTGCCAGAACCGATGACCAAGAACAACTGGAAACTGCAAGTTGTGGCCAACATGGGCGACCTGATCGATTCGCAAAACTTTATCGGCATCTCGCCAAACGCGCAATCGGGTGTCGATTCGCTCGATGTCGAAGAGCCGCCGGCAGGCTTCAACGACCTCAACCTTTCGCTCATGCCCTCGCTAGAATCGGGGCAGGGCTACATGCAAGACCTGCGGTCGGCCAGCGACGCGCGCTGGGAGTACGACTTTGTGGTGCGCGCGACGCCGGGCGAAGAAGTAGCGCTGACTTGGCCGAATGCGCGAACGATCGGCAAGGATTACAACATCCGCCTGATCGATCAGCAAACAGGTCGCGCAATCAGCATGGGCAACGTAGCCGAGCATCGGTTCAGAGCGAGCGGAACGGATTGGTTCAAGGTGTCGATCGACCGTCGCTCGAAGGGCACGGCAGTCATCACAGCGATGAATGTGAGCCCAGCCGGTCGAGGCGTTAACAGCGTGGCGATCAACTACTCGCTGTCCGCCGACGCCAATGCCGAGGTGCGAATAACGAGCACTAACGGTAAGGCTATCGCAACCTTGGATAGAGGCCGATCGGCAACCCGGGGCGTCAACACCATCAATTGGAACCTAAGAGATGGCGGCGGCAGGGCCGTTCCATCGGGCGCCTACATGGTCGAGGTGATTGCCACCACCGAAGGCGGCGAGCGAGCTCGTGCCGTCAGGCCGATCGTCGTAACGCGATAGTCGTCGGATAGAATGGTAAATTGCGAGCCGCGAAAGGCGTCAAAACCTTTCGCGGCATCGCGCATAATAGGAGTCTGAGGAGGGTAACCTTGAGATACGGAAGTCTGATCCTAATCCTGATCGGCCTGCTGACGGCGAGCGCTTTCGGCCAGAACAGAAGCTTGGCAATCTTGCCCCTAAATTTGGGCAGCGGCGTGTCAAGCCCCGAAAAGTTCAATGCCTCCACCGAGGCTACGGGCGCCCTGTACAGCGCTTTGCAAAAGGCGTCGGGCGTCATGGTCTACCGTGCGAGGGCCAATCATCCGTCCCTTAGCCGCGCCGTTGCAGAAGGTCGGCTTCGACGCGAAAGGCTCGACCCGCCCTACACAGGCAGAGAGGTGGACGGAACATGGGTCGGCGTCCGCTTGGGGAGAGAACTCAGCGCAGACTACGTTATCGTCGGTACCGTCGAGGAGTTCTCTTCGGCCGATGGCGGCAAGTCGGCCCGAGTTACCCTCAACATCGATCTGCTCGAAGTCAAGACCAATCGATTGGTGCTTTCGTCGGCCGAGTCGGGCGTTGGCCGAATCAGCGACGATCAGCCCGTCGGCAATCAAGCATATATCAGCGCGCTCAACGATGCGGCGTCAAAAATCAAAGCAGGCGTGCTCGAGGCCGTCGGCGTTACCGAACAATCGCCGGAAGCACAAAAGCGCAACAAACGCCAAGGCGAACTGGGCGTAGCCGCGCTGTTTGGCGTGTCGTTCCTAATCGGATTGCGCTTGCTCACGCAGCGATAGTCTAACGGCCACTGTGGGAAGTCTCAAGGCCCTCCATCTGCTCGGCTGGTGGGCCTTGATGCTGTTTGTGGCCGGCATGCCGGCATTCGGTCAGGCTGGATCGGTGCGGCTGACCGCCTATCCCGAAGCTGCCGTCGCAGACGGTCGCAGCATCATCCTACTGACGGCGGAGTGCTACCGAAGGGATGGGAAACCCGTTCCCGATGGTACCACCGTCTTCTTCAATGCAACGCTCGGACAGTTCCGAGAGCAGATCGTCAAGACCGAGGGCGGTGCGGCAAGAGCGACTCTGATCGCAGGCTCGGTACCTGGCGTTTCAAAAATAACGGCGACTGTCGAAGGCGGCGTCGGCACGGGAGAGATCCAAGTACTCTTCGTCGGCGATCAGAAGGAACTGCTGAACATTTCCGAGTTCGTAGAAGTCGCGGGCAGCGAATATCTGGGCTACGCCGTCGAAACGAACATCATGGCCGCCTCGGGCGTGCGGGGCGGCGCCTCGGTAAGGTACCGGTTCTGCACGATAGTCGCAGACGACCTGCAGGTCGACTGCTCGACATTGGTCGTGGTCGCTCGAAACGCGATCGTCTCATACGGCTCGACAAGCTTCGAGTACGTGCAAGCGCAAATCAATATCCGCAGCGGGGAAGGAGTTGCGATGGCGCGCCGCGAGGGCGAGCTAGTCGCCATGCAGTTCAAGCGTGGCGAGGAAACCTCGATAGATCGCCCTGTTTCGCCCAGCACGTTCCAATTTGCCGATCTCTCGGCCAGTCAACTGGTCATTGTGGCGTCAAGCGCTTGGTTCTATCCCGGCGAACGTATTCAGTTTCGCAGAGCCAACTTCTACGTAGAGGGCGAACGCGCTTTCACGCTCCCGCTCTATTCTCATGCAGTCTTCGGGTCGGCCGCTTCTCTCAGCGACAATCTGTTTGGAATACGCGACGGCAAATTCTATGTCGATGTGCCCTACTACTATACGCTAACCCCAGAGACCGAAGGCGCGCTGAAACTTAGAACGCAACGCAGATATGGCCGGGGCATTGGCGCATCCTCGGGGCTCTTCATGGACCTAGAGCACGCCTATCGCGGCAAGAATCGCAGCAGCGGACAGTTCACCACGGCGGGATTGCTTCGGTCGGATTGGGGCGCCAACTGGAGGCACTACCAACCGATCGGAACCGACTCCCAACTCTACCTCTACCTCGATTCGCCGTCCCACACCGGCCTCTTTGGGTCGGTCAATTGGAACAAGCAGTGGACCGCGCTCTCGACGGGCCTCAGTCTGTCTGGCGGACGTCAGTGGAGCGGGTCGCGCTCTAGCTCTCAGCGCGCCGAGATATACATCGCCACCATGCCTCGCCCCGTGGCCGATCTGCCGCTTCGCTTCTCTATGTCGATCAATGCCGGCACAAGCGTAACGCAGACGACCGGAGCGCCGCGCATCCGACGCGACGGCATTGGCGTAAGAAGCCGCCTCCAATCCATCCCGTGGCGAATAGGCAACGGCGGCAGCCTCTCGTCGGCCCTTTCCTTTGGCCGCTACTTTGGCAATACGGGCATCCAATCTTGGGAAACTCTTTTCACCGCCACCTATTCGGGCTACTTGGGAGGTTTAGGCACAATCATGCTCGGTTACGACTTTAGCCAAGACCCGCTGAGCAGCACCGTATTGGGCAAGCATCGATTGACGGCTAACCTCTACTCAAACTATTCAGGGCGCATCTACATGAGCGGCTACTTGGCGCGGGGTTTAGACGTGCCGGCCACTACGCTCATAGGCGATGCAAGCTACCGATTGGCCGACCTCTGGCGCATAGGCGTCGGCATTACTTGGACGGAATATTCAAACTCCAGATTCAACGACTACTACTTGACTCTTGGGTATCGAATCGGTCTAAGAGAACTGGCGCTATCCTGGTCGAGGGCTACGCAGCGGCTCAGCATCGACATTTTGGCCGCTTCGTTCTAAAGGAGGAGCAATGCATGATACAAGTAGGAAATGTCCGATTGACCGCCCAATGGCGACGTTTTGGCGGGGACGAAGGAGTCGACCTGCAAATCCATGTCCAGCAGAACGGAACGTGGCGCGAGGCGATCCGATTCGATTGCTTCTTGCGCCATCCGCACTACCATCTCGACCCGTATGGCCATGAGAGAATACTGGACATCGCCGACCCCGATCCTTTAGGCTGGAGCCTAAAGCAGATCGAAACCCAATTGCCAGAATTGCTGGCCAAAGCCGGATATGCGAACGTTGAAATCGAACAAGACGAGTTGACAGCCGCGTTCCCCAAAATCGTCGAAATGGCAGAGGCTGCAAACCGGTGAGGCTTGGATTCGTCGGCGACCTGATGCTCGTTGGATCGCTCTCTCGGCGGCTCGCTAAGGGTTGGGACCCGTTCGAGAAATGCGCTAAACTGCTCAAAACCTTCGATTCCGCGATCGGCAACTTAGAAGGCCCCCTCACATCCGCCCACTCTCCGACAAAGCTAAAGTCTGCGGAGGATGTCAAAGCTAAGAAGCAGTACATCTTGAGAGGACCTCCAATTGGCCTTAGAAGGTTGGCCGAAGCGAACATCTATACGCTCACCCTCGGCAACAATCACTCAATGGACCATGGCTGGGAAGGTCTCAACGACTCCCTGGCGACGATGCAACGACTCAATCTGCGCTGGTCGGGAGCGGGCCAGACGATCTCAAAGGCTCGGCAGGGAACAGTTATCGATGGCGAAGTCGCGATCCTTTCGTATCTGGCCTATCGATCTTGGCCCGCCATTCAAGCCTGCGGCCCAGCCAGCGATAGCAAACCCGGAATCGCCTATATGCCGCCGCTTACGCCAAAGGGAGTTAACCCAAAGGCATTGCAATGGCTGAAGGAAGACATTGAGAGCGCAGGCACGGAGCGCGTCATCGTCGCCTTTCATTGGGGCGACGAAGGCGCCACAAAGCCGCACCCCTATCAAACGCAACTGGCCAAAGCCGCAATAGATCGGGGCGCCGCGGCTGTGATCGGCCACCATCCCCATGTGCTTCAGCCGACAGAGCGTTATAAAGGCCGACCGATCGCCTATAGCCTGGGCAACTTCGTCGCCGCAAGGTGTCAGGGCGCGCTTGGCGATACAGCGATTCTGGCTCTAGAATTTCAGGACAATGGCGCTATAAGGGCGCTTTGGCATCCCGTTCGTATCGTCGCAGGGATGCCGGAACCCCGAGGCAAGGCAGTCGTAATATAGGGAGACGCGGGAGGCAGCGATGCAGTTAGAAGATTTAGAGAAGGACTTGCTAAAGATCGGTTCCGTCGTGCCCAATTCCGATGTGCAGATTGTCGGCGGCCGACGAACCAAGGTGTTGGATCTCATCAGGCCGAGCCGTATCAGCATCGTCAATTTCTGGTTCTTAGGCTGCGGCGGATGCATGGAAGAACTGCCAGAACTGCAGAAGATCTATGCAAAGGTCGGTGCCAAATCGCTTGGCATCCTCCCGATCAACCGAGGCGACAAGGCCGCCGACATCCAAACCTACTGGCGAAAGCAAAAGTACTCGTTTGCCGCCATCATGGCCGAAAACAAAGTCCATGACGCATATCAAGCATACGCCTATCCGACCAACTACATCGTCGATGCAAAAGGCAAAATACTTTCGCGCATGATCGGGTACGACCACAAACGACTGGTCGATGCGCTGAAGAAGGCGGGCCTAAGGTTGTAAATCGGTCGCTCCTTCATGTAGAATCGAATACTCTCATGGAGGAGGTCGAACCAATGCCCTCAAGGCTCAACCCAAGCGCCGCAAAGCCGCCCGTTGCCGCTAAAAAGCCGCACACGACCCAGATTCACGGCGAAACGCTCATCGACGACTACTTTTGGCTTCGCGACAAGAAGAACCCTGCCGTAGCCGCCTACCTTCAGGCCGAGAACAAATATGCGCAGTCGGTCATGGCGCCGTTGGCCGATCTCAAGAAAACGCTGTACGCCGAGATGGTGGGCCGAATGAAAGAGACCGACGTGTCCGCCCCCAACCCGCGCGATGGATGGCTCTACTACTACCGTACAAAGAAAGGCAAACAGTTCCGGATCTACTGCCGAAAGCGCCCGAACGGTAAAGAAGAAACGCTGCTCGACCTGAACGAGTTGATCAAGGGGCACAAATACATATCGCTGGGCGTGTTCGAACCCAGCGACGACGGCAATATACTGATGTACTCGCTCGACTTTACCGGATTTCGTGAATATTCGCTCTATTTCAAGGACTTGACAACGGGGCGAGATCTGGTCGATCGTGTCCCCAAGGTAACTACGGCTTTCTGGGCGCCAGATAACAAGACCTTCTTTTACGCAACCGAGGACAAGGCTAAGCGAAGCTACCGCGTCTATCGGCGAAAATTGGGTGCCAAGTCCGGCACATTGATCAAAGAAGAACCGGACCAACTCTACTGGCTTTACCCCTATCGATCCTCCGATCGCAAAGCCCTAATGCTGCTCTCGGTCAGTTCGGAAACCACGGAGACCAGCGTTGTGCCCATGGCCGACCCGACCAGCAAGCCGCGATTGCTGCTAAAGAGAGAAGAAGGCGTCGAAGATCACTTCGACCGGCACGACGATGCTTGGATCGTGCGCTCGAATCGCGATGCGAAAAACTTCAAGATCGCCTCCGCGCCGATCGATGATCCAAGCCCTGCAAAGTGGACGATTCTGCTAGAGCACGATCCGGCCATCAAGCGCGAAGAGACGACGATATTCAAGAATCACATGGTCGTGTCGGAGTGGCAAGACGGTCTGCCGCATCTGAGGGTTTTCGACTTCGCCACAGGTCAATCGACTCGCATTCCGCCCGCCGAGCCGATCTACGCTCTCAATGCCGGTACGAACGACGACTATGACACGGACACCTTCAGGTTCACATACGACTCTTTTACAACCCCGCAGACGCACATCGACTACAACCTGAAGACGGGCGCCCAAAAGATCGTGAAACAGGTCGAGGTCAAAGGCTTCGTGCCTTCCAAGTATGTCGCTAAGCGGCTGTTGGCGACAGCGTCGGATGGAACGAAGGTGCCCATCGGCCTTGTGCATCGAAAGGACATCAAGCCCAACCGCAAGACGCCGACGCTGCTGTATGGCTACGGAAGCTACGGCGCCTCAATGGACTTTGGCTTTTCGTCCAATGTTATCAGCCTGCTCGATCGGGGATTCGTGTTCGCTGTAGCACAAATTCGAGGCGGCGGCGAGATGGGCGAGCAGTGGCACGATCAGGGCAAGATGATGCAGAAGATGAACACATTCACCGACTTCGTCGCCTGCGCCGAAAAACTGTTCGAAGAGAAAATCGCGTCGCCCGATCATTTGGGCATTCAGGGCGGTAGCGCAGGCGGCCTCTTGATCGGCGCGGTCGTCAACCTAAGGCCCAACCTGTCCCGAGCCGCCGTGCTCGAGGTGCCTTTCGTGGATGTGATCAACACGATGCTGGACGAGACATTGCCCTTGACCGTGGGCGAGTTTCTGGAATGGGGGAACCCGAAGATTAAGGAGCAGTACGACTACATCAAGCAGTACTGCCCTTATACCAATATCCAAGCGCGAAAGTACGCCGATCTGATGGTTCGCACCAGCTTTAACGACAGCCAAGTGATGTATTGGGAGCCGGCAAAATATGTGGCCAAGATGCGTGCGATGCGCAAGGACGACGGCATCGTCCTACTGATAACCAACATGGACGCTGGGCACGGCGGTTCGGCCGGTCGATACGACTATCTAAAGGAGCGCGCCGAAGTCTATGCGTTCCTAATTGCGACCTTGGCCGAGTGAAGGATCAAAGCAGCCCGCGCCGAACCTAAAGCCATGGTTCGAGTTGGGATCGTAGGCGTAGGAAACATGGGCAAAGTGCACGCCCGAGCCTATTCCAAGATGCCGGACGTGCAACTGGTCGGCGGTTTTGACAGCCACTCCGAACGGCTCGCAGCCTTCTCGCAAGAGTTCGGCGCAGAAGCCAGTCCCAGTATGGATTCGCTCTTAGCTTCGGTAGACGTTGTCGATGTCTGCGTGCCGACCCACCGTCATGCCGAGTACGCTCTCCGCGCGATCGAAGCGGGAAAGGCCGTCGTTTGCGAAAAGCCGATGGCCCGAACTGTCGCCGAATGCGAAACGATCTGCGAGGCCGCGGCTCGTAAAGGAACGACCTTTATGCCCGCACAGGTGCTGCGCTTTTTCCCGGAGTTCAAAAAAGCCCAAGAGATGGTCGCCTCTGGCTCGGTTGGCAACGTCGCAACGGTGAGAACTCGAAGAGGCGGAGACTTTCCTCGCGCTGCCGCCGATTGGTACGCCGATTTCGATAAGAGCGGTGGCGCGATGTTGGACCTGATCATCCACGACTTCGATTGGATACGGTGGACGTTCGGCCCGATTCAAAGGGTCTTTGCCCGCGCGATCACCTTTGACGGATACGACCATCTGGACTACGCGCTGGTCATGATGAAAACCAAGTCGGGCGCGATCGTGCATACAGAGGGCATCTGGTGCGAGCCGACCGGCTTTCGCGTTGCATTTGAGATCTGCGGAGACCGCGGAATGCTAGAGTACGACAGCGGCAAGTCGGCGCCCTTGATCACGGCGGTTAGAGAGGAGGCCGGGTCGATAGCGGGCGTGTCGATTCCGGAAAGCCCGTCGAACACCGATCCCTATTTCGACGAGCTTCGCCACTTCATTGACTGCGTTCAATCAGGCGCCTCGCCAGACGTATCGGCGCAGGATGGCTTGGAAGCAGTCAGGATTTCGTTGGCAGCTATCGAATCGGTCAAAACGGGCAGGGCGGTGTATCTATGAGCGTGCGAATTGGTCTAATGGGCGTCGCGCATCTACACGCTGCCAGCTACGCTTCTAGCGTAACGCGCCATCCTGGCGCAGAGTTGGTCGGCGTGTCGGATCACGACCCCGACCTTGCTGCGGAGACGGCGGCTCGCTTTAGAACGCAGGCTCTTTCGCACGAAAACCTGCTGACGGACGCGGACGCGGTCATCATCGCTTCAGAAAACATCCGGCACCGGGAGCTTGCCCTTATGGCTGCGAGCGCAGGCAAGCACGTCCTTTGCGAGAAGCCGTTGGCTACCACGATCGAGGACGGCCAAGCCATGATCAATGCGTGCGAAGAGGCAGGCGTCCGTCTCTTCACCGCGTTCCCCTGTCGATTCTCGCCCGTAATGCAGAAAATGCGCGCATCGACCGGCAAACTCGGCAAACTTTTCGCCATGATGGGGACTAATCGAGGCATCAATCCTCTCGGGTGGTTTGTAGACAAGTCGCTTTCGGGCGGCGGCGCGATGATGGACCATACGGTGCATGTGGCCGACCTCATTCGTTGGACTTTGGGCGCAGAGGCCGTAGAAGTATACGCAGAAACGAATAACAACATGCGCAACGGCATAACGGACGACTGCGCCATGCTTTCGATCAAGTTCTCGAATGGCGCGTTCGCTACAATTGACGCCAGCTGGTCGCGGCCGCAAACTTTTACCACTTGGGGCGACGTAACCCTGAAGGCGATTGGGGATCAAGGCGTCTCGTCAATGGACATGTTTGCGCAACGAATCTTATACTTTGACGACGGTACGGGCCGAGTCCGCGAACGATTCTGGGGAGACGACGTGGATTACGCCATGATCCATGAATTTGTCGGCGCGATCCAGGGCAATCCAGCGCCGACTTTGGCGACTGGAAAGGACGGGCTGAAAGCTGCAGAAATGGCGATAACCGGCTATCGCTCTGCTGAGATCGGCCAGCCGGTCAGGATCGACTAGTGCGCTGGGTTACAGGCTTCGTCGTGGCGGCCACGGTCGCCTTTGGGCAGCCCATCGAGATCAAAGAAGTCTGGGTAGGAACGAGCCAAGGCCGAGGCGGTCGGCAGGCTCTTACTTTCGATCAAGTTCAGACCCAGATGGCGCGCGGCGTCTGGACTTTGCCGTCTGACTGGAAGCAAGTTCAAGGCGATGGAACCTTTACGGACAACGCGCTGCGAAACGGATATGCCTATGCCGTCGTAACGAGCGATCGCGCCCGAGCCGTGATTCTCGAGGCCCAGCATCACAACATGGTCTATGTGAACGGCGAGCCGCGCATGGGCGATCCATACGGATGGGGTTTTGTTAAACTCCCGATCAAACTCCGCGTCGGCCAAAATCACCTGCTTTTCGCTTGTGCGCGCGGAAGGCTCCAAGCGCGGTTTACAGAACCTCTCGGCGATGTCTATCTGCTTGGGGACGATCTGACATTTCCAGACATCGTCTCGGGCGAACGCCATGCTCTCAGCGGCGCGATCGTCGCCATCAATGCAACCGACCGGGCTGTCAAGGGAATAGAACTGATCGCTTCGGGCAGGGGCTTCCGGCGAACGGTCAGTAGAGCAACCGAACTTCAGCCGTTGTCGATCAGAAAACTACAGTTCAATTTCGCCTCATCATCGAACGAACTGGGCGAGCGGATTCTGAAGATCGAATTGGCAGTCAATCGCAAGATCGTTTCGACCCAAGAAGTCAAAGTGCGATGCGTAAATAGGACGGACAATCATCGCCGCACATTCATCAGCGATATCGACGAATCTGTGCAATATTACGCGGCTAATCCTATACAAAACGATCCGGGCGATTACCGGCCGCCTGCGCTCGTCTTGTCGCTCCATGGCGCTGGCGTCGAAGCGTTGGGGCAGGCGAATGCCTACTCCTCCAAGTCCTGGGCGACGCTCATAGCGCCGACCAATCGCCGGCCATACGGATTCGATTGGGAGGATTGGGGCCGCCTCGATGCGATCGAAGCGCTGGAACATGCAGAGCGCCTCTATCGCACAGACCCGAAAAGGGTCTATCTGACCGGCCACAGCATGGGCGGGCACGGAACCTGGCATCTGGGCGTTACTTTTCCGGACCGCTTTGCGGCGATCGCTCCATGTGCAGGATGGATCAGTTTCTTCTCCTACGGCGGAGCGCGTCGGCCGGACGAACTCACACCGTTCGACCGTGCGGCATCGGCCAGCGACACGATGGCGTTACTGCACAATCTTAGACCGAGGGGCGTTTACATCTTGCACGGCGGCGCCGATTCTACTGTCCCGCCGCGAGAGGCGCGACAGATGTTCGAAGCGCTCAAGGCTTTTCATACCGATGTTGCCTACCACGAAGAAGAAGGCCAAGGTCATTGGTACGACACCGATCCAGAGCCGGGCGCCAACTGCGTCGATTGGGCGCCGATATTCGAGCTCTTTGCCAGGCGAACAATTCCAGACGACCGAAGCGTGCTGGAGATCGACTTTCGGACAGCAGCGCCTTCCGTTTCTTCGCGAATGCACTGGCTAACGATTGAGAGCCAAGTGAAGCCGTTTGAGACGACGCGCGTTGCCATCAAGGCCTCGCCGCATCTGCGGTCGATAGAAGGCACGACCGAGAACGCGCATGTCGTCAGTTTCGCTTTAGACGCCCTTATCAGAGGCCCGAGCGTTACGATCAGCCTTGACGGACAGAAGCTGGAAAACGTGTCATGGCCAAGCGACAATCGCCTCTACCTCGAAAAGACCGACCAGTGGCGGGTCGTGTCGCGTCCTCCGCCCGAAAAGAAGAACCCATCGCGATCCGGCCCGTTCAAGGATGCGTTTCGCAATCGAGCCGTACTGGTCTATGGCACGATGGGAACATTAGAGGAGAACGCCTGGTCGTTTGCTAAGGCCCGATACGACGCAGAGCAGTTCTATGTGCGCGGCAATGGCTCGTTCGATTTAGTCGCCGACAGAGACTTCCGTCCTACTGAATACAAGGATCGGAATGTGATCATCTACGGAAATCGAACCACTAACTCTGTCTATACGGCTATGGTCGGCGGCAAAGCGCCGAGCTATGAAGACTTGCCAAACGCTTCGGCGCTCTTCATACGGCCGAGAGCCGATTCTAATACGGCCTTGATCGCGGTCATTGGCGGCGCAAGCCTGCAAGGGATGAAAGCGACCGACCGCTTGCCTTACTTTGTATCGGGCACGGGATACCCGGACTATGCGATCTTGCGTCTGGGCGACGAAGGCTGGGAAACGCTCAAGGCAGGCTTCTACAACAACGATTGGAAACTCGATTAGAAAATCGAGGTGCCCAGGAGCCTGGCTCTGGGCACCTTGATGACAAAACGACGGAGAACCTAAACTTAGCCGCGCTCAGCCAACCATCGAGGTATGCGCGAGCCGACCGACTGCACCTGGCGCAAGCCGCGCTCGTATGCCTTGTCAGCCAGATACTCGGGCTCCAAATGACGCTGCTGAAAACGCTTGTAAACCAACATCGCGGTAACCGCTCCGGCGACGATCGCGCCGCCAAACAACCACTTCGCTAATGAGCCGCGACTCTCACAGTTCAAATCGACTTTCACCATCTTCACCCGTTTCCTTCGCTCTGAATATTCTTTTGACAAAGGTGATGAGTTCTTGCGGGTTGAAAGGCTTGGTCAGGTACATATCGACCCCTTCCTGCCACCCTCTGAACACATCCTGATCCTGTGCCTTTGCCGTCAACATGATCACGGGCAGTTCGCGCGTCTCCGGTTCCTTCCGAAGGGTGCGCAACACCTCGAAACCATCCATGTACGGCATCATCACGTCGAGCACGACCAGGTCCGGATTCTCGGCTGCCACCTTCTCCAGAGCCTCTTTGCCGTCGTGCGCAGTAACCACGTTGTAGCCCTGCCTCTCCAGATTAACCTGAATCAGCCGAACTATGTGGCGCTCGTCGTCAACAACCAGTACCTTACGGGACATTCAATCTCCTCCGTCGTTTTCTCGCCTATTGTACCCAACGACGGCCTCAGGAGGGCAGTTCTAACCGCCTACCTTAGATTGTCGGCGAGTTCAAAATTGTTCCTCAGCGCCTATTTTCTTTGACAATCTCATTTTCGCTCAAACGCGCAACTTTTATCGATTCAAGGCCGCCCTTCGACCAACTGTACGAGACAATGAGCTCGCCGCCGCTCGTTTCGATGATCGAAGGATACGAAAACGAGCCGCTTTCGTCTTGCTCAATGGCCGTTTTCCATCGCCAAGTCTTGCCCTCGTCGTCCGACAGCCACAACGATAACCGCTGCCGTCCCTCTTCTGTATCGTTGTGGACCAGCGCCCATCGACCCGAATGCAGCCGAATCCACTCAAGCCCCGACCCAGGGTTGGGAATCTCGCTGTCCCTAACGGGCGACCAGGTCTCGCCTCCATCGCTCGATTCGCTGATCATGGCCCGTTGCGGCGGCGGACCATTGTCTCGCATAATCGCGACCAGCGTTCCGTCTTTGCGCTCGATAACGCTGGGCTGGACGCCGCCGCGACTGATCAGAGGATCGGATGGGCTCCAACTCTTACCCTCGTCGTCGCTCAAGAGCATGATCGAGAAGTCAAATCCGTCCGAATAGAGAGGCAATATCCAACGACCCTTGGAAGCAACCGTCGGTCGAGCGCGCGTCATCCAGCCGAGACGCTGGTTCAGCTTGATCGAAGCCTTCCTGCGCCGTTCTTTGTAATAATCCAGTTCGGTTTGCGCTTTCTTCTCTTCGATATCGCAATCTGCGTCCACTCGGCTCTGAAAATCCGACTTCGGGATCGCGTGCAATACGTCTCCGCCGTCCCAAACAGGTCGGCCAGACTCATCGAACTTCGAGGCTGTGCGATACTTGAGCAGCGACGATTCCCACTCGTTGTCCTGAACCGTGATCCACCACAGCCATAGACGGCCGTCCGGAGCAACCATCATACAGGGGTTGCAGTCGGGCATTCCGGGCGTGTCGACAAGAACAAACCGTTCGCTCCAGTCGTCCGATCCCTTGCGCAGGACGGCGCCTTCGATTCTCACGTCGTCGGCCTTTCGCTCTCCCGAACCGCTGTACCAGCAAGCGAACAGGTCGCCGCTCTTCAGTTCGACGATGCAAGAGCCGTGATTATGCTTCTTTTCGGGTGGAAATACAAACGGGCCATCGATCATTGTCAGACAGAGGCTGGCCAGAAAGAGCATATCAACGGAATCCGCGCGGCCTGCCCCCGCCGCCAAACCCTCCGCCGCCGAGCGGCGATGACTGACCCTGCCGTTGACTAGTCGCCTGCACCGGCTGGTTGACGCCCGTTACAACGACTTCGCCTTCAGATACGCCTTCCGTAATCTCGGTCGAATCGTTGCCGCTGATGCCTGTCTTGACCGTCTTGCGCTCGGGTTTGCCGTTGACTAACACTTCTACGTACTTGCCCTCGTTCGAGTTCTTTATGGCCTCGTTGGGCGCCTTGATCACATCGTCTTTGCGCTTGATAATGAACTCGCAACTGGCGTTCATGCCGGGCTTCAGTCGCGCATCGCTGTTGATCACTTCCACTCGAACGTAGACGACCGTAACGTTTTGTTCGACGATCGCTTGTGGCTCGATGCGAGTTACCTTTCCTTCGAAAATCTCATCCGGATAGGCATCGACCGTAACGTCTACGATCTGCTCCTCTTCGACCGCGGCAATATCGGCCTCGTCTACCGAAACGTTGACGAACATGCGAGAAGTGTCCGCGATCTGTACGATGCTGGTGCCTTGCGCAAAGACCGAGGTGCCGGGAGGAATGATCGTGCCTTCCTCTACAAACTTCTTGATGACGACGCCGGAACGCGGCGCCGTTATGGTCGTACTGTCCAACTGAACCTTGGCATTGTAAACGCCTGCCTCCGAGCGAGCCACCTGAGCCTTGGCCGATGTGATGTCGGCGGCGCGAATCTGAATCTGCCGCAAGTTGGCCTTTGCTTGGCGCAGGGTCGCTTCGGCTTGGGTCAGCGCCGCTTGCGACTCTTTCAAGGACTGCTCGGTCAGTTGAATCTGTATCTGGTTCGCCTTAGCAGAATCCAAGCCCGACTCGGCTTCTTTCAGCCTCACTTTGGCGTTGGACGACTGCACGCGAAGGTCGTCCTCGATCGTCTTTAGCCGTTGCTCTGCGGTCAGGTAGGCGCTTCGAGCCGACTCGAACTGCGCTTCGGCGTTGTCCACCGCTTGCTGAGAGACGTAGCCCTTTTTCAGCAGCTCCTGCGCGCGATCGTAGTTGCGCTGAGACGTTTCGTATTGAGTTCTGGCCGAATCGAACGTTGTTTGAGCGCTCTTTCGCGATTGGGGGATCGTTACTTTTTCGAGTTGCTCGACGTTGTACCTTGCTGTTTGTACGGCGGCCTCGGCTTGCTGCAATTGAGCTTCGGAGAGTTTGGGTTGCACTTTGTTCCTTTCTTCGGCTTGTCGCAAACGGGCTCGGGCCGCTTCCAATCCGGCTTCGGCCTGCTTAACAGCGATCTCGCTCTGTTCCTTCTGAATCTCTAAGTTTTCCTTGGCTTGCAAAACTCGTGCATGAGACGCATCAAGGTCCGCTCGAGCCTGGTTGTAGCTCGATTCGGTGTCAGAGGGATCGATCTTGGCGATCAATTGCCCAACTTCGACCTCCGACCCCACATCGACCAAGAGGCTGTCGATGCGACCGCCCGCCTTTGATTTAACGTCTACGATCAGATCGGCCTGCAGTACGCCTGTGGCCGAAATCGAACTGACGACCGATCCGCGTTCGACCTCCGCCGTGCGATAAGAAACTTCGTTGGTCTCCTTGGCGCGCACCTTGGCGATCCACCAATAGCCGCCGAATCCGGCAAAGAGGACAATGGCGAGAAGAACGTATCGATTTGGCTTCATTGTTTTTCCTCGGGCAGGTCTGCCCCAATCGCGAGCCGAAGTTGCAGCTCGGCGACGTAAAAATCATAGACGGCTTGGATAAAACTCGTCTCTGCCGTTACCAGCGAGACTTGCGCAGTCAACACTTCGATCACCGTGCCCGCTCCCTCTGCCAACGAATCGCGAGCGGCCTCATAGTTCTTTTGAGCCGCGGCGACCGCCTTTTTGCTCGCCTCGGCGCGCCGCTCGCTCTCCGTGTAGTTTAACAGAGTTTGTTCGACCTCTGCTTGAGCGTCGCGCTCCGATTGCTCGTATCGATACCTGGCTGCGTCGTAAGACGCCTGCGCTTCTCGATGGTTGGCACGGGTCAGGCCGGCGTCAAACAGAGGATAACTTGCAACAACGCTAATTTGGCCCGTATCGGAACGATTCGGATCGATGCGGCTGACGCCCGATGCGACCACCTGAAGGCTGGGCAACAGGCGCAACTTGGCCGATTGCAACCCTAAGCGCTGAAGCTGAAGAGACAGCGCCTCTTGCCGGATGTCCGGCCGGTCCCTCAGCGCCACTTGCCAAAGCTGCTCCAAAGAAGGCTTATCGGCAACGGGCTGAATCTCGGGAGTCGGCTCCAATTCGGGCAACGGTTTTCTCAAGTCCCAACCGATCAGCCTCTTCAACTCGGTAGTCGAGGTCTCGAAGCTGTTTTGGGCGCTGATCAGCTGGACTTGGCTGTTCGCCAGATCGGCTTCAGCTTGCAGCACGTCTTTTTGAGGCGCGGTGCCGATGGCCGGATCCGCTTGAAACTTGGCCAAGTCGTACAACCGTTGAGATCGCTCGACCGAGGCCTGCGCAACCCTCAGCAATTCCTTGCGACGGGTAACGTCGTAGTAGGCGCGAATAGTGAGGAAGATCAGTTGCTTGGTGGCGAAGCGTTGAGCTTCAATGCTCGAACTAAGCGACGTTCTCGCCTGCTGATAGCTCAGGTTTCTCTGACCCGTGTCAAGCGCAAGCCAATCGGCCGATACGTCGAAAACGCGAGAATCGCCCGAAGTCGTCTGACCGTTTGCGCGGGTGGCAAAGGTCTGATATCGATAGTTGGGCGAGACCGTTGGAAAGTACTGCGACTTTGCGCCATCGGTTCTTGCGCGCGCGGCTTCTGTGTTCAACCGCGAGGCGATCAGATCGCCGTTATGTTCCAGCGCCAGCCTAACCGCTTGGTTCAATGTGAGTTGTTCCTGACTGATTATTTGCCCTGCCAACAGCGCTAGGGCGATGGTCGCAATCCAGCGATAGCTCATGCTCCTCCTCGATCTTCCGTGAAAAAAGGGCGCGCAATCCGCTAAATCAGCCATTTTGCGTGCCAATTGAACTACGAGATGCCCAGCCCTCGGTTCCAATGCTCAGCCTATCCGAACGCCGTTGATGGTCAGCCGAAACTGGCATCCAAGCAGTTCGGCAGCGTTGCGGCACATCACCATTCGAGAGAGAAAGATCTCGAAGTAGTGCATCACAGTCGCCACGCTAGTGTCGATGGTCAAGGTCAGGTTTATACACTCCTCTTTGGGCAGGCATCGGAGCTGGGCGCGGCGCACAGCGCTGTTGACCCGATCGTGAATGTCGTATGCCTCCGGATCGGGATTGCGAACGCGACTGTAGTGCACATCCGACTTGTCGGCCAAAATGACGGCTGCAGAGGCATAGCTGACCGGCGTGCCGCTCACTTCCTCGTGATTGCCGATCGCGCCCAAAATCAAAGCAATCTCTTCCGCATCCATGCCCATCTCCGTCAAAATGCGAAAGGCCATCAGAGCGCCGCTCTGACCATGCCCGTGCCGGTTGACCACATTGCCCATGTCGTGCATAAAGCCTGCAATGGCAGCCAGTTCGCTCTCGCGGGGAGAGTAGTCGAGCTTCAAGCAGATCATCCGTGCGACGTTGGCCACAATCCCGGCATGGCGCAGCCCGTGCTCCGTATAGCCCATCCGGTCTAGAAAGCGGTTCGCGCTCTCTATGTAGGCCCGAACATCGGGGTTATGGCGAACATCCGCGAGCGAAATGGTCGACATCTCGCGTAGAGTTTACTCAACCGCGATGCCTGGCGAGATCAGCCTTGAGGTTCTGAGTCGGTCGCTCGGAGAGAGGCCGAGACGTCGCCATGAACCGTGGAGAGCCTCAAGGAGCCTGTGCCGTTGCCGCAGATAGCCGTGAATCGCTGACGCTGTCGGTCGGCTTCGCGCACGGGCAGGCCGCATTCCAAATCGCCCATCACCGTCGTCAGGCTGACCTGGCAATCGCCGCCGTCGGGCATCTGAAAAGCCACATCGCCCGAAACCGAACTCCCGACTAGCGAACCGTGCAACGATTCGCTCAAGTCGATCGATACGTCTCCGCTGATCGTCTCGACGGTAACGTCCTGGCTGGCTGCCTTGTCTAAATCGATGTCGCCCTTGGCCGAACGCGCCGTCAAACGTTGAGCGCGAACCAACTTGACCGAGATGTCGCCGTTCTGCGAATCGAGCGCCGCCTCGCTTCCTTCAAAGTCGTTCATCGAGATGTCGCCATGGGCGGTGTTCAAAGCCAACGAACCGCGCGCGCCTTCGACCTGGATGTCGCCGCTGCCGGCGTTGACTCTGGTCGAAGCCCCAGTCTTGACGATCTTGACATCGCCTTTGCCGGTCTTCGCTTCAACGCTCACGCCGGTCGGAACCTCGATCTTTAGGTCGATCGTGGCCGAGGTGTGCGGATCGGAGCTCGGCGGCCGGATCACGACCGCCTCCTCAGATTGTTCGACCATGAGAGTCCAGCCCTGGGCCATTTCTTGCGCGATTTTGTCTGTCGGCGCGCGCAAGGTCGCCTCAGCTTCGACCCGTCCCCCGTCGAAACCGCCCGTGATTTCCACGTCGCCAGCAGGAATCTCAACCCTCATGGTCTGGCCAGGCGAAACTTGGAAAGAGATCTCGCGCTTGGCCGAGGCATGCGGTCCCCACCGAAAGCCCTTTGGCCAATCGCCCTTTTCAATCTCGTCCAATGCTCGCTTGACTTCTTGCGAAACTCGTTGCGTATGGCCCTTGATGGTCTCTTGAAGACCTTGCCAATCGATCCCCTTGAACGCTTCGCCGAGCGACTTGCTCACGCGGTCGAACACGTTCTCGTCGCCTTCTTCAGCCTTGGGCCCATCGGCAGTCGCCTGTTCGGTCGTGCGCTCCTCGGCCGCTTCGCCTTGAAAGGCGCTTTCCGGATACTCGAGCGCCTCCAGCAAACTGGCCGCTTCTTCTGGGCGCAATCGCCCTTGTTCGACCAATCGAAGGATCCTGATCTTTTCCTCTCTCATTGTTCGGTGCTTCTCCTATCGAGCGCCTTGCAGTTCCTGGCGAGCCTCGTCTGCGGTAATCTCGCCGGCTTCCAGCCTTTCTAAAACTCTTCGCTGCTTCTCGGCAATCTCTTCTCGGCGGTCGGGAGCGCCCCCATAGCCGAGAGCATTGAGCAGGGCATCGAGCCTCGACCGGACAGTAGGATAACTGATGCCCAATTCGCGCTCCATGCTGCTGAGCACGCCTCGGCAGCGTAGAAAGGTCTCGAGAAACTTCATCTGGTCTGCGTCTAAGCCGCTGATCGGACTTTGGCTAAAGACACCGTGAATCTCGCTGCCGCAAGAAGAGCAGGCGACCACCTTCACATGAGTGGCGCCGCCGCAGACCGGGCATTGATTAGGCGCTTGGCGTTCCATCTTCACCTCAACATTGAGAGTTTAGCACATCCAAATGAAGATTGTCAACCCCTGGGCCAAAAATCTTTAGGATTGCTAATGTCTACTGAGGATTCTTGCGAGCCTCTTCGGTTACGATGACCACGTTGAGCTTCTTTAGAAAGCCGGTCTTTGCCTCTTCGGCCAGGATCATCGCGGCATCGGCGCTAGAGATGATGACTTCGGTGCTGGCCGCGTCTCGGCGCTGCGCGCCGATAGCCTTGACGACGAGAGGGTTGGCGCCCGATCTCGAGTGTTTGATGCCGTCCTCGAGGGTTACGGTGTAAACTGCCATCCCGTACTCGATCACTCGGTCAGGATCGATATTGCCAGAACCATAGATGACCGCTTTGTCCGGCGTCATGACTTTGGGCAGCATGCTTGGGGATATCTTGAGCCCGCTGGCGTCGACGACTAGGCCGGTGTAGTTGCCTTGGATTTCTATTCTTTCCGGCGCAGGCACATCAGGGTCGCGCAGGTCGATTCGCGGCTCGTTGGCAGCCCGGACAATGGTCGAGAGCGAGCCGGAGGGAAAGATCAGCGCCATTAGACCCTTAGCCCCATAGAGCGGGACGGAAACTTCGACTTCGACCGCAGGATGCCCTTTTAGAACGATCTCGCGCTCGCCGATGATGAGAGCTGTCCTCAGGGCGGCCAGCAGCTTTGTCCTGACCTCTGGGTTCTTAAGAGTCAACTGTTCGCTGGTGAATTTGGCGTCGACCTGAATCTGATCGACGAGAGCGATCAGATTGACTCTGGCATCCACCAGGGCGTAATTCTTCGCGTCCGCATACGCCTTTGCTCGATTGGTTTCGGCGTCAGAAATGTAGCCGACGCCCTTTGCTCTGGCTATCCCGGCAGTCCAATTGACGATAGCGAATTGCGCCTGTTTAGACAGGCTCGCGAGCGGCTGCGAGAAGCCTGCAGCGATTATCAAGGCAAGCGATATTGAAAGTCCAAGTTTCATCTGAGTCTTTTGTGCCACTGTGCGCAATGTCCGCGGCAAGCAATAGCGCCGTTCAAAAGAATATACGCCGCAAATGAGCCAGAATCCTTCGTTAGCCGGACTTTTTCGAGGCCAACTTCTGGCGCCTTTGCCAGGCAGTCGCACGAAGCCAGATCAAATCTCGGATCATCTTCGGTCCATCGCGGATGGGCACGACTTTTGAACCGGGCTGATGCATCCAGCGGATAGGAACCTCGGCGATCTTGAATCCAAGCAGTCGGGCCGTGTACAGCGCTTCGAAGTCGAAGCTAAAGCCGTTCAACCGGCATCGACTAAAGACCTCTTTGGCCGCCGCGGATTCAAAGAGCTTAAAGCCGCATTGCGTGTCGTGGATGCCCTTGACCGCCAGCATCTGAACGGCCTTATTGAACATCCGGCCCAGCATCTCGCGCAGAAACGGCTGACGAACGACTAATTCTGAATCTTTAAGCGGCCGAGAGCCGATCGCGATCGACCAGCCCTCGTTCAAATACGGTTCTAACTTCTCGATCTCTTCGATCGGGGTTGCCAGGTCCGCGTCGCAGAACAGAATCCGCGCTCCGCCAGCCCTCAAAATGCCATATCGCACGGCGTAGCCCTTGCCCCTGTTTGGCTCGTAGGCCAGCAATTTGACCGACGGATGCGCCTGGGCAAAACGCTCGCAAATACTATTAGTCGCGTCCGTGCTGCCGTCCGAAACGACAAGAACTTCGTAGGAATCGCCTCGCCCATCGAAGTACTCTAAGACTCGGTCGAGCGTTCGGGCAATCCTCGCCTCTTCATTGTAGGCCGGGATGACAACGGACAGGCCGACCTCGATCATACGATCTGGACTTCCTTCGAGCCTCGGACTATTTCTCCGATTATCCATGCATCGTGTCCGGTCAAGCGGTCTAAAACCGACTGTGCAGCGCCGCGGTCGACGATCAGCACAAAGCCGACGCCCATATTGAACGTGCGATACATCTCGTTGTCCGGCACGTTGCCGGAGCGTTGAACAAGATCAAAAATGGGGAGAGGCGTCCATTGTCGTCGATCGATCATGGCGCGCAGCTCTGTCGGCAGAGCCCGCGGAATGTTCTCGTACAACCCTCCGCCCGTTATGTGCGCCATCCCGTGCAGATACTCTTGACCGATATGCGGCCAGACGGCGTCGAAGTAGCTTGTATGGGGCCTTAGGAGCCATTCCCCCAGACTGATTCCGTCAACGCTATGGTCCACGGACAAACCGGCAGCGTCAAAGAGCGCTCGCCTGGCCAACGTGTAGCCATTAGTGTGCAGGCCGTTCGACGCTAG
The DNA here is from genome assembly GCA_013359125.1 of Armatimonadota bacterium. Classification (NCBI taxonomy): domain Bacteria; kingdom Bacillati; phylum Armatimonadota; species Armatimonadota bacterium. The sequence continues at coordinate 43,054 of JABWCR010000008.1, forward strand.
GCCGATCGCCGCATCCCCCGCTTGAACCTGCTCGGGCCTCGGCACATGGCTCTTTTCCGCAATGCCCACTAAGCATCCCGCGATGTCGATCTCGCCCGGCACGTATATGTCGGGCATCTCCGCCGTCTCCCCGCCCAACAGTGCGATACCGTGCGTTCGACACGCCTTCGCCGCGCCCTCGATGACCTCCGTCAAGCATTTCGGCTCCAATCGAGCCGTGGCAAAGTAATCGAGAAAGAACAGTCCTCGCGCCCCCATCGCCAATAAATCGTTCGCCGAATGGTGAACAATATCGAAACCCAAACCCTCGAACTGGCCCATCATCCGCGCGATTCTCGTCTTGGTGCCGACTCCGTCGATCGTTGCCGCAAGCACAGGCTCCCGATAAGTAGGAAACGAGCCGGAGAAAAGTCCACCAAACGCACCCACATCGGAGACGACGCCGTCTGTGAAAGTGCTTCGGATGGTCGCCTTCGCCCGCTCCAAAGCGTCCGTAGCGGCATCGATGTCCACCCCGGCTCCCCGATAGGTCAGAGACTCGCTCATTCCAAGCGGAGTATACCTTTGGAGCAGGAAGTTGACCCTCCGACGGCGAATCGCCAGCATTATGCGACCATTCGTTATCTTGCTCCTCGTTTTCCTCGTAGCCAATGCTCAAGAGCGCGTAAAGTCCATGCCCGGATACGAGCGGTATATGGAAATGCGCGGCCAGATTCGCGGCTCCATTCACCTAGCCGCTTTTACGCCGACTTGGATCGATGAGGGCAAAGCGCTACAGTTCGACTTCATGGGCAAGCGGTATCGATATGACGTGGAGCAGCGCAAACGCACCGAGATTGGCGCTGCGGTCGAAGAAGCGTCGATAGAAGACGATTTTGTCCCATCATTCGGCCCAGCGCAGGCAAGGGGCCGGCAAGCCGAATCGGCCAATTCGCCAAACGGGCAATGGACGGCTCGCTATCGCGATCGCAATCTGTTTCTATCCAAACGCCAGGGCGACGAGACGATCCAGGTTACGCATGACGGAAGCGCCGAAAAGCGCATCAAGAACGGCTCGGCCAGTTGGGTCTATGGGGAGGAGCTCTTTCAACGCACGGCCATCTGGTGGTCGCCCGACAGCAAGAAGGTCGCTTTCTATCGCTTTGATGAAAGCAAGGTGGAAGACTACTTCCTAACGTTGGGCTTGACGGAGCGCCAGAGCCGCTTGGACATCGAGCCTTTTCCTAAACCCGGCACGGCGAACCCCGTGGCAGACATCCTGATCTATGATTTGGAGACCAAATCGACGATCACGGTGGACATCCGCGACGGCAAGCCCTTCGCCGACGACGTGGTAGGGCACTATGCCTACGCTCCAAGATGGCGCGCCAACGGCTCAGAACTGCTGATTCAGCGGATGAACCGTCTGCAAAACGTCTGGGAGTTGGTCGCGGCGGATGCGAACACCGGCAAAGCGCGCGTCGTTGTTAGGGAAGAGAACCCCGGAGGTTGGGTCGATACCACGCCGACTATTCGATGGCTGGACGACCAGCGCTTCATCTTCTCGACCCGGCGAAACGGCTGGCGCAACTTCGACCTGTACGATCTGGACAAGGGACGGCTGAACTCGATCACGTCCAACAACTTCAATGCCGATCAGATCATACGAATCGAGGAGAAGTCAGGATGGCTCTACTACATGGCCCGGAGCGGCGAAAATCCCTACTATCTCCAATTGCATCGGGCCACCCTGGACGGCAAGGCCGATAGGCGGCTGACCGATCCGAAATTCAATCATCGCGTGCACATCGCGCCCGATCAGAGCTGCTTTGTCGACATCGCGCAGACGCATCGAGACCCGCCCGAAGCCCGATTGGTCGGCTTTGATGGCAAACTGATCGACGTATTGGCGGTTAGCGAAACAACCCTTTTTGAGCGCAGACTGTTGCAGCGTGCTGTGCGATTTGAGTACATGGCGGCCGACGGAAAGACCCAACTGTACGGCTATGCCTCTCGTCCCTCAAACTTCGATCCGAACCGCAAATATCCTGTGGTCATCGGCGTCTATGGCGGACCGGAAAGCCGGGATGTGAACGAGGACTTTGCCTTCCCCGATGCGCTCACCGAGTTCGGGCTTATCTATGTTCGGCTCGACACCCGCGCCTCGAACGCGCGCGGATTGGACGCGCTCAACCAACTCTATCGCAATCTGGGCGTGGCAGAGATCGACGACATGGCCGAAGGGGTCAAAGCGCTGATCAAGCTTCCTTACGTCGATTCCCGCAAGATCGGCATTTACGGCACGTCTTACGGCGGGTATGCGGCGATCATGTGCCTGTTGCGCCATCCCGATCTTTTCACCGCCGCTTGCGGCTCGTCCCCGACGACCGATTGGAAAATGTACGACACCATCTATACCGAGCGCTACATGGGATTGCCGGACGACAATCAGAACGGCTACCTGCAGGGCAATGCCATCCAACACGCCAAAAACCTCAAAGGCCGCCTAATGATCTACTACGGCACCGCGGACAACAACGTGCATCCTTGCCATTCGCTCGGCCTGATCGCGGCGCTAATGAGGGAGAACAAGAGCTTCGACGTGCAAGTCGGGCCGGATAGGGGCCATACGGGCCTCAATCAAATGCGCATGATGGAGTTCTTCATCGAAGCCTTTAACGACCCGTTCAGCGGCGCGAAAACGGGTGTACAATAACTTGGTACCCATCTAAGGAGGGCATGGATGTTCTTGAGACTGCTATCGCTTGTCGCCGCCTCTTCGTTGCTGTTTGCCGCCGCGTCGGCCCAACTGCTGGGTTACGACTTCACAATCAATTCTTCTTCCAGCGGATTGACGGGCGAACTGAACTTCTCTGCCGATACTTCCGGCACATTGATAGGGAACTGGGATCCCGACGCCAATGCGACCGGCACTCGGACCAAGCCGGGCTTGTCGGGTTCTTTCGGCGAGACAGAAAACCTTCCAGTCAACGCTTGGCTCACGTTGGGGCTGAACGACGATGTGGACACCGACGCGACGGGCCGATTCAGAATGCTGGTCGATCTCGATTCGGGCGTTGCGATCGTGATGGGCTTTCGGGCAGACTATCTGGGCGGCCAAACGCTCTCCATTCCAGCTACGCTGACTATTCGCTATGATTCTTTCCGAACGCGCCAGCCCTCTTCCATCTTTGTCGGCGGGTTTCCCATCCCAATCCCGTTTGGCAGCGTGGACGTTACGGTAATGGAGGCGGCGCAGAATCAACCGTTGGCCTTCGGCACGGTAACTCCAGACGGTCTTGGAGGCTACGACGTTGCCGTGATCGTGCCGACCGCTTTGACCGCCGAAATGACCTTCCTGGGCAATCCATTGTCGTTGCCCGGCGTGCCGTTCGCCGTGCCGTTAGTCGGCAAGCTTGCTCCAAATGGTTCGACGGCGACGATGCAATCGCAGCAGCCCATAACCTTTGGCCAGGAGATCGAGATCGGCCAAGCGCTGCCCCAGTTACCGTTGGACATACCAACGATCCTGCCGCCCGGCAGCACGGCGCACCTGTTGTTCGACCTGACGCTCGACCGCATCGTTGCCGGGTTCGACGGCTCGACGCAAATGAACGCAAACGGGACGTTTGTTCTGTTGGGCGATGTGAACTTGGACGGCATCGTCGATGACAAGGACCTCGCGATGGTGTTAGAGGCTTATGCGTTGCTGGGGGGAGGCAATCCAGCGGACATTAATTTGGACGGCGTCGTGGACGACGCCGACGTAACGATTGTTTTGATGATGTTTGGGGCAGAGGGCTAACGGGCGGCGAAAGAAAAGGAAATTACAAAGTGAAAAACGCCGTTTGCATGACCCTTTGCTGGCTTTGTGCCGGCTGGACGTTAGCCCAGGTCAAAACCTGGACGACCACTCAAGACTTCAACGAGGGTCTCTACTTTAACACCAACAGCACGGCAGTCCCGGGCGAGATTCGTCTCAATCGTCTGGGCACGGCGCCGGTGCCGTTTATCAACATTCCTGTGGGCGGGCCCGAACTGGCAGCTCGGGGTTGGAATCCGTCTCCCGGTCGCATCGTTCGGGTCAACACCGATACGGGCGTCGTGGCGGGCGAGTATCGCCTCACGCCCGAAGCGCTTAGCTCGGCGCCGTCGCGAGCCGTGGTGGACAGCCAAGGCAACGTTTGGGTTACAAACCGATACGAGGCCAGCGGCACGCATTCGGTTACAAAGATCGGCGTCATCGTGGGCGGTACGCGCTACTACCGCCCTCTCCCCGGCGTCTACATCCCCCATCCATTGGGCGAGTACGTGAGGGAGCCGCTTTATACAACCGGAGTCGATCGAGACGGCGACGGATACATAAGAACTTCAGCCGGTTTGGGCAATCTGCTGCCTTGGGTCGGGACGGCAGGCAACGACCTCGATTCAAGCGTGCCGCCCGATGCGGTCGGAACGGTGCGCCAAGCAGCGGACGAATTGATAACGGTGTTTAAGCGGCTATCCACCGGTGGAAACAGAACCCGGGCCGTCGCGATCGATGAGAACGACGACATTTGGGTCGGTAACGACCCTGGCGGAGCCTTTCAGGTATGGAAGTTAGACGGTGATGACGGCCGTCGGCTCCAGGCAATTACGGTTGGCGGATCCTACGTCTACTCAATGTTCTATCAAGGCGGTTTTCTATGGGTGTCGCAAACGGCTGAAGGCGTACGTAGAGTGGATGTTACTACCGGTGCCGTTGTTGCGGTTTCAGGCACGAATGTGGGCGATTTGTCGACCGTTACTCCTTATGACGACAACAAACTGATCACCGCCGGAGCCCAAAACCATTCCCCGGCCGAGTGGATGATGGTCGATGCGGCGACCGCTTCTGTGATCAGCCGAACGACGACGCCTGGAAGCACCGACATTCGAGGCGTTACGGTCGATCAATCGGGCAATGTGTGGGTTACCTCCCGCGGGCTTTGGTCAGGCGGCGACTTTCGCGTGTACAAGTACACGCCGGGCGGCCTGCTCATCAACCAGTTTTATACGGGCGACCGACCCTGCGGGCTTGGACGAGATTCGAACGGTTTGATTTGGGTTACGCATGTAGGCAACCCCGGCAACTTGAGCAATGGCAACTGGGCTACGGTCATTGACCCTGAGGCTAATGACGGCATGGGCGCCATTATCGGCTATGTGGGGCTGGGCACCGGCTCGTACAACTACAGCGACGGTACGGGCGCCACAACCTCGCAGATCGCTCGCGAGGGCGAGTGGCGGGTGGTCTACGATTCGTTCCGCCCCAATCTGAAGTGGGGCGTGATCACTTGGCTCGCTGATGTGCCCGCGCAGACATCGCTTCAGGTCTACGCCCGTGCGGCCAACACCCGATTGGGGCTGAACCAAGCCACCTTCTACCAGTATCAGCAGAGCGGGGACGATCCAGAGGGCGCTGTCGCGGGCCGTTATGTCGAGATCAGAGTGCGGCTATCGCGCGAACTCGGCACGCCCCAGGATCTGACGCCGGCTCTTCAAAGCCTGACGATCCGCTATGCAAAGGGCACGGTGAGCGGTACGGTGGGCTTGGGCAACTGGCTGTCTCTGCAGTTCCCGAACGCGAACTTTATCCTCCGCCCCGTCGAAGGGGGTTCCGATATTGCCATCAACGACATCGAACTGGGACCGTTCGGAGCCTTTGCCTTCACCACGCCCGCAAGGGGAACCTACTTCCTACTGGCGCAGTCGTCGCATTGGCTGAGACAACGGCTGACGGTGCCGATCGTCATCACCGACGATGGATCGCACGGCAATGTGTTTGCGTTGCACAACGGGGATATCGACCGGGACAACGCGATTACAGACTCGGATCTTGCGATCATTCTGTCGACCTATGGTCTCGTAACCGACGACCTGACCGGCGACGGCCTCGTTGACGATTCGGACCTGGCCGTTGTCTTGTTCAACTTCGGCCTGATCGGGGACTAGCCGGCAATTGGGGCTCGCCCGCCCGATTAGCACGTCCGGGAGGGCGAGCGTCCCCGCGAGCCAAAGACTCACGCTGGGCGGGCGACCGTCCACAAGGCGAGATTCGTACCTGATTTTGTGCTACAAATCGTTACAATCCCGTTCGCGCGATAAACCCCAACGCGGGCGCCCGGTTTCGTCCCTTGCCTTTCGGGTCGATGCCCGAGAGCGACAGCGCGGTCGAGTAGGCATGGCCGTGGTTGGGCACAAACGAGCGCGGGTTGGCCTTCGCGCCTTCCTTCAATTCGCCGGTCAAGGGGTCGAATGCCGGATCCATCGATCCGTCCGGCAAAAGCGGTATTGGGTTCAGCGTCTTTTCGCCCGCGCCGCCGAACTGCTTGTTGCCCGCCACAGTGCCGCCCATAAAGAAGCAACTGGTAACCGGCCAGTGCTGGCAGATGTCTTGATCGTTGATCATCTGTTGCTTCTGCTCTTCTGGCAGATTCATCTTCACAATGTCCTTTACATCGCCGTGGATGCTGCGGCCAAACTCCGAAGTAACGAGAATCGTCGTGCAGTCCCAAAGGCTCTTGTTTGTCCCTTTGGCGGGCGTGTTCTTAAGAAGTTCGACAAAACTCTTGAGCGGATCCCACAGGTGCCGTCGCATCATCTGGGTTTGGTCGGTCTGGCCTTGCGGCTTGCCCTCCTTGTTCCAAAGATGCCCGCGATTCCGATGGCTGTCGAACAGGCGAATATCGCGCGATTCGATCCAGAACGTGCAGGAGAGGTTCTCTCGCATCAGCTCGTAGGCCATCATGGCTTGGACGTTGGTCATGGGGGCATATTTGGTGCGCGCCTTGTTGCCGTTGACGCTGCTGTAAGTCATCAGCTCGTCTTCGGGCGCGATCTTGAACCGCTCTCGCAGGGCGTCGTCGCGGAACAGGTTGGCTATCTGAGCGCCGTCCAGCCGTCCGCCCATGTTCGAGAGGCTCTTGTAGGCGTCGAGCGCGGCGACGTAGCTTTTGACCGTTGCTACGTGGTCGTCCTTCAGTACGGCGCGATGCGATTCGTCCAAGAAATTCTGTACGGCTCTAAAGGCAGGACTGGCGGCTTCTTCGCGCATGCGCGAGAGGAATCGGCGCAGATTGGCAGGCGTGCCGCCATAGATCGTATGCGCCCAGACCGGACCGAGCGCGTGGTAGAAGCCCCTTCGCCCCGTGTATTGCGCTTCGTTCAGTTCGCCGTCCGACAGCCACCAGTGCCAGGCGATGTTTGGCAATAGGCAGCTCTGTCCGACCGCCTCGGCAAAGGCTTGGTTGATCGAGCGCTCGTCCGGCTCGCGCTCTTTGCTCAACTCCAGCCGATACTCGCCCATGTGCGACTTCAGCCGCTCGCCCGAATGGAACGTGCCCGTGCTCATGGAGGCGACGATCGACATATCTTTGAAAAGCTCCTTGCCGTCCTCGGCCAGGTAGCCGTAGCGGATCGGACCGTGCGTCTTGATGCGATAGAAATCGTCCTGGTCCCACTTCAGCACGCGATACCGCTCTTCGCTGACGTTGCTGAGGCGGTTGAGCACATGGTTGGGCGTGTTGACCGGGCTGAACATATCGTAGCTGAGCCACCCGCCTTCCAAAAACCAAACGACCAAGTAGCGGGGATCGGCATTGGCGCGGGCGGCCTGCTCGGTCATGCGGCGCGCCTTGGATGCAAGATTGGGAACGCCAAACCGCTTAAAATAGGCGAGGAACTGGCTAGGGGTTAGGGTCGATGGCGTCGCGGCATGGGCAAAGATGGAGCGTACCGCACTGTCCGAAAGCGGATGGATGCGGCGATCAAGGCTCTCAACCGGCCCTACGCGACACGATGCCATGGCCTATATGAAGAGTATACACCGGGTTAGGGCGCTGGGCTACAGGTTTAGCGACGGTCTGGCTCTGGCCATTGCCATTGAGCGCCGGACGACAAACGTATCTTGCTGGGAGACTCGGGAGGCTCGTCCGATTCGACGTTCTTGAACCGTCTCGATCGATATTCCAGGTTCTTAAAACGTCGAGCAATTTCTCGGACTAGTTCGATCCTGCCGTTGTAGGTCAGCGCCGTAGGATTCACATGAAGGTCGCCAATTGCGGGCATTGCTAAACCCGATCGATACCCTGGCTTCAATAGTCGGTCTCTTTGCTTGGTTAAGAACGCTCGCCATTCCGAAACGCTTTTGTCTTGACGTTGGATGGAACCTAACAAGAGTTCTTCCAGTTTTAGAGCGAGCGCTTGAGCTTCCAGCGTTCGCTTCAGGTCGACAACGATCTCCTGAATTTGAGATTCGTCCAATTCTTCTTTCTTCGCATAGAGTATTTGGCTGAGATCGTTGTTAAGAAAGATCAGCGTTAGATTGAGCGCTCGGGCCGCCATGAGGGCTTCCGCGTTGCCGGTCTTTAAGTCCCGCTCCAAGTTTGTCAGAAGCGCTGAAATGGTTTGCCCGCCCTGCACAGCTTCCGTTACGACTTTCTCGTTCGATGCCCCCAAACTGGGCAGATGGGTGCCTTCGATCAATCTGCCTTGTGTAAAAAAAGCGGTCGAAAACAGTACGGCGCCAGCTAGAAGAATCTTCAGTCCCATGGCCTCATTCTTCCATTTTGGCCATTTGTCGGTATAAACCTCACCTGCGCACCGAGCCGCGATAGGCCGAAACGGGCGGCCTGTTCAATTCGCAAACTCGTTTGCAAAGCACTTTAGAGCCTGTCGAACTTTTGCACTGATTGCATGCGATGCCGCAGGCCACGCCGCCGCTGACCGAATCGTTGAAGCATTCCCAAAAATCATGCCCCGGCCCGGCCCAACTTGCGGCAGTAATCAGGCATGCCAATGCGACAATGGCGGTTTTCATTGAAACCTCCAAGAAATGGGCAGCCAAGACTCTCGATAGGTTGGTCGACCCTGCTTTGAGACGATAACAGAGAGGATCATGCGCGGCGAGTGGCCGGCTTCGATCGTAACGGTTCGATTGGGCGTCTTTACGACGTATCGGGTTAGCGGGATCGTTACTTGGCGCACCTGGTCGTTCCCTGTATCGACGGCGAACGACAGGCAGTCATCGGTTTCACTAACCGAAAGAACCTGCTCGTTTTTCCACAACGAAGCGGGGGAGAATGTTGAGGAGAACATCGCTTGTCCGACGAAGGAGTCTCCAAAAGGCCCCATCCAATCGGCGCGAATGTCCAACGGGTTTGGCGGATTCCTTAGGCTTGTTGGGCCTTCGTCGTCCCACCAGAGCGCCTCAGCAGGGCCGACGATGTAGGTCGACCCGTAGTGCGCCGAAGAGATGGCCAACTGGGTGACGGTCCGTTCCGAGCGATTCAACCAGATGCCAAATCGGTCTAGTTCTATACGAGACGTTGCCGCATTGTAGACTTCGATGTCAAACTCTGCATGGAGTTCGTCCAGCATCTTCATAGAAGACGCGACCCAGGACAGCTCCTTTAAGACCTTCGAATCCGCTTGCCCAAAAGCGACCGTCACGGCTACTAAAGCGCATGCGAGAATCCTCCCCATGGCTACTCCCTCCGCCAGGCCGTAATGGCGCAGAGTACCACTTTTCGGGCTACAATGTCAACGTAGACAAATGTATCAAATTTGTCTGTTGAGAAGTTTCACAGACTTATTTCGACTACGGCATCGGCAGGTTGAAGGCGGCCAGCCACTCTTTCAGCTTCTTGGTGCGCTGGTCGTTCTCTGTAGGCAGAACCATCGGGCGACCGCGACCGTCGAACACCAGCCCCACCACGCCGCCTTCTAACTCCATCTCCCGCGTTCGTCCTTTGCCTTCGCCAACATCAAAGTTCTTGTTCGGCTTGATCACGGCCTTAACCTTTTCGCCCACGCCTAGCGGCACGACTTTGATCTCGCCGACCGAGACCGAAACGGATTGCCCAGCCAGATCGACCGTCATGCAGAGTTCGCCCTCTTTGCCTTGCCCGACCGGACAGACGGAGTGGCCCAGGCGGATTAGGCAGTCGCGATCGAACACTTGCGCCGCCGCGACCGGATGCACGGTCGAAAGCACGCCCAACTGAGGCATCATAAAGATCGAATCGACCGCAAGCATCGTAACGCCTTCGGGCTGATAAGCATCGAGCACCATCAGGGCCGATTGGGCGCGCTCGGGCGCATGGCTCAGCACGCCGCCGCTGCCGACGATCATGTCCAGTTCCATTAGGTTAACCAGCGTCTCGCCCGTATCCTTTTGGTCCAGGGCATCGCCAATAGTGCGCTGTTGTTGAATGCCTTTCAGTCCGCGCGCCAAGTCCTTATGGTGGATGAAAGCGAGGCGCAGCGCCTCGCGAGCGGCAGCCTGTTCCAGCAATAGGTCGTGGTACGTTTGAGGGATGGTAGTGGGGCGAATCATCTTGTTGCGCAGGCGATTGCGCACTTCCATCGGGTCGATGTCGAACGGCAGCCACCTTCGGATATTCTCGATGCCGGTTTCTAGCATCACGTTGCATATCGAGTAGCTCATGCCAAGGTTGGCGCTCACCGTTCGCGTATAGTTGCCGTGGAAAACGGAGAACACGTCGGTCGTCGCGCCTCCGATATCGACGCCCAAGATGTTGATCCCGCGCTGTTCGGCGATGGTCACCATGATCTTGCCGACGGCATTGGGGGTGGACATAATATCCGCAGAAGTCCAAGTCATCAGCTTGCCATAGCCCGGCGCCTGCTGCATCACGTGCTCCAAAAAGAGTTCGTGCACGGCCTCTCTGGCCGGCCCAAGGTCCTCTTTGTCCAGCGTCGGTCGAAGATTGTTGACCACGCGCACGTCAAATCGCTTCTCGGAGATCTCCGTAACGGGCTCCACTGCGTCCTTGTTGCCTGCATAGATCACGGGAAGGTTCATCGTGCCGAACCTCGGCCGAGGGTCGGCCGACAGCAAAAGCTCGGCCAGATCGACCAAGTGCGTTACCGTGCCGCCGTCCGTACCGCCCGACATCAGCACAATGTCGGGTCGAAGCGCTCGCAATCGCTCGATCTTTTGATAATCTTTGCGTCCGTCGTCGATGGCGATCGTGTCCATAATGATCGCGCCCGCGCCCAGCGCCGCGCGCTGGCCGCTTTCGGCAGACATTTGGCGCACCACGCCCATCACCATCATCTGTAGCCCGCCGCCCGCGCTGGATGTCGAAAGATAGAGGTCTACGCCTGTCTTCTCGTCCTGCTGTGGAACGATGATGCGTCCGCTATCGACCAGAGTCCGGCCCGACAGCTCCTCGACTTCGCTGACGGCGTTCAGCACGCCTATCGTCACATCGTCAAAGGGCGCCTCGACGGTGGTCGGCGCTTCTCCTCGAAACCTCAGGCGATACTCATCGCCCAACTTCTCGATTAAGATGGCTTTTGTGGTGGTGCTGCCGCAATCGGTAGCCAAGATGGATCGAACGTTATCGGACATAGGGAGAGCCTCCGTGCATGATCGCGAGATGTCCTGTAATTTTAGCACCCTTTTGGCTCCCAAATTGCCAAAAACTGCGGTACAATCTGTGGACATCCCAGTTTGGATGGTAAAGGAGGTCTAGATATGACCCGGCGCATCTTGCCTATTGCGGCCGCCGCGTTAGCGATCTTTAGCGGTGCAAAGGCCGATGTCTTTTTTGATCAGCCGTTTGCTACTGGTTCGCTGGCTGCGGGCGCTTCGATCAGTTCAGGCGCATTCGATATCGACTTTTTCTTGCAGAACGCCCAGGTGGGCGATCCGCCGCTTCCGACGCGAATCGGGAATCTCGTATTGGGCTTCAACGCCTACTCGGACGTTGCGCTGATGAGCGAGGAGATCACGCTCTTTTCGACCGGCCAACTGCGGGGCAGCGGCATTCTCTACTTCAACCAGACGGTCGTTGATATTTCAGACCCGTTTAACCCGGTCGAGATCGCGAGCTTCAGCGCGGTGCTGACTTCGGCCAACACGCTGCCGTTTTCTCATCTGCTGACGTTCAGCCAGCCTTCGACGGCCATCAAGGTGCGCAAGTCGTTTGTCTTGGCCGCGCCCGATACGCCCGAGGACGACTACTCCGGTTTTGGCCAGTTGAACGGTCGGTTCGAACAGGTTCCTGAGCCAACCAGCATTGCGGCGCTCCTGATGGGCGGCGCACTGATGGCTCGACGACTACGAAAGGGGGTCAAGCGATGATTCGCAAATCTCTGCTGGCATTGGCGGGCGCTTGCGCCCTAACCATGAGTGCCTCGGCTGTAACCTACAGCCAGTTGTCCGTCGACGGGCAATTGGCCGATGGATGGTCGCTGGTCTTTTCGCCCATCGATCTGACGCTCTTCTACCCCGAGGCGTTTGCGGGCGACCTCTCTCCGACCCGTCAGGGCGACATCGACGTGAAGTTCGTCGCGTCCGACCCTTCGGGCATCACGATGGTCTCGCTGACATGGATGGGCGCGTTAGAAGGGCTTGGCTCGTTCCACATGCGGGGCACCATTGAGGACTTTACCGACTCGAACAATCCGATCCAGATCGGAGCGTTCGATTTCTCGGTTCTGGACCATTCGGAGCTGCCCAGTACTCGACACGTTGCCATAGCGCCGACCACCGTGATCCGAATTACTCATGCGATCACGCTGTCTGCGCCCGATCAGACCGATCCGAGCGGACTGGACATAGCCGCGCTGACGCTGACGGACCACACCTTCCAAGTCGTGCCCGAGCCCGCCTCGATCATCGGTCTGGCTCTGGGCGCCGCGGCGCTCATCCGACGCCGACGGTAGTCTATAAACCTTGCGCCTGGCGGAAACTAGTCCGCTAGGCGCAAACCTTTTTCTCCCTCGTTCGTATGGTATCCTGAGACATCATGAAGGGGATACTGCTTGTACTTCTGTGCGGCGCAGTCGCGTTTGCCCAACCGCCCAAAATCGATCTAAGCCCGAAGCTCCTGCTCCAAGTCGATCGTGCGAAGCCGGGCTCGACCGTCGAAGCGGCACTGCTGTTAGACATCAAACACCCGTTGCACATCAACGCTGTGCCGCCCTCTAGCGAGGACTTAATCCCCACTACTTGGGAAGCCGAAAAGTCGAACGCCTATAAGTTCGACAAAATCACTTTCCCGCCCGGCAAACTGATGTCGTTTTCGTTCACTTCGGGCGAACAGATCAACGTCTACGAGGGCAAGGTTGCAGTTCGCTTTCAAGTGGTCTTGGATCCAAAGGCCAAGTTGGGGGATCTAAAGGTCTCCGGCAAGTTGGGCTTTCAGGCTTGCAACGACTCCGTCTGCTTTCCGCCTAACAACGAAACCGTTACGGCAAAACTGAAGCTGGTGGCCGATCCTAAAGGCGCGGTCATGTCTAAAGACCCCGTCTTTGCCGTGCCCGTACAAAAGGCGCCCATGTCCGAACCGACCGGCAAGCAGAAAGAGGCGGGTTTGGTCCGCACCGTCCAAGAGCTGTACGAGTCGGGTCAATGGCCGCTCTACTTTGGTGTGATTTTGCTCATGGGGCTCGGCCTCAACCTCACGCCCTGCGTGTTTCCGCTCATCCCAATCACGGTCGGCTTCTTCAGTTCGCAATCGCACGGCAGTCGGTCCTTGCGGTTCGGGCTGGCGGCGACCTATGCCTTGACCATGGCCATGGTTTATGCCGTGTTGGGCGCCGTTGCAGGATTGGCCGGCAAAGCGTTCGGATTCCAGCTTCAAAACCCGATCGTAACCATCGTGCTCTGCGCGATTATCGTCGCGCTGGCGCTTTCAATGTTTGGTCTCTATCGATTTCAGCCGCCCCAGTTTCTAATGCAGAAAGTGGGCGCCAAGTCCGGCTTGTTCGGCGCGGTCGCCATGGGCAGCGTGGCCGGGATCGCGGCGGCGCCTTGCGTCGGCCCGGTCGTCGTCGCGCTCTTGGCGATCATTGCCGCGTCGAACAACGCGGTTTTCAGTTTCTTTACTTTCTTGGCGTTGGGCCTGGGTCTGGGCCTGCCGTTCTTCATCATGGGGCTGTACTTTGAGAAGCTTCAAGGCAAACTGCCCAAGTCGGGCGGCTGGATGCTGGTGATCGAGCGCATCTTTGGCGTCATGATGATCGGCGTCGCGATCTTCTTTCTGCAAGGCTTGTTAAGGGTGAAGTTTGGAGCCGATTTCGTAACCTGGACCTGGTTCGCGTTTGCAGCAGCGTTTGCCGTCTACTTCTTGGTCGCCGATCGCAGCGAGCATCGAAACCGAGGAGTCTTGCGGGCGAAGCAAAGTTTATCAATGATTTTGGCGGCCTTCGCCGTCTACGTCGGCTATTCGGCAATGAGCGAGGCGCCCGGCATCGTGTGGGACAAATACGACTCGGCCAAGATCGAAAAAGCGATGCAAGAGGGAAAGCCGGTCTTGATCGACTTTGACGCCAGCTGGTGCTTGGCCTGCAGAGAGTTGGAAAAGTTCACCTACACCGACAATCAAGTCATGACTGAAGCAAGCCGCTTCGTCAAACTCAAAATGGATGGTAGCGTTACCACGCCCGAATACACCGAAGCGGCAGAGAGATTCAAGGTGCAAGGGTTGCCCACAGTCATCTTCATCGGCCCGGACGGAAAAGAGCTCGAACAGTTAAGGCTGACCGGCTACGAGCCGGCCAGCGCGTTCCTAGAGCGGCTAAGACAAGTGCCTAATTCTTAAACCCCAAAATAGAACCGCGGCGCATGAAAGAACGCCCAAGCCTGAAAGATCGCCAAGAGATTCAGGCCGATCAGAAGCGCCAAAACAAAAGGCAATCGCTTGGGATGGAACAGATTGGCCATCCCTTGCCCGACAACCCACGAGATAGGCGCAAGCACAGGGAAGAGAAAACGCCCCTGCGCCTGCTCGAACGTTAGATTGTAGTAAACCACCGAGCAGGCCGCCAGTGCGATGCACCAGAGCGCGAACCAAAATCGCCCGTCGCGAGACCCCAAAATGATCCCAAGCGCCGATGCCAACGCCAGAAACAGATAGGCCAAATAGCCCAGCCATGGCAGACCGACGCTCATCCAGCCCAAACGACAGACGAAGGACATGAAGAGAACCTTCCAAAACGACCCTGCAAAGTAGGGCGAAAAGAGGCTCTTTTCATCCACCAAATGGGCCAAAGTCTCGCGCTCCATCTGAGTGCCCAACGGATCGCCGTATCGCGCATGGGTTGCCAGCATCAGCCCCACAATCGACACTGCGCCGACAGCCAGCGCCACAACCCACTTTCGACCCTTGCCCGTACCCATCGCGCTCCAGCCCAACGGAATCAATGCAGGCAAGAGGATGAGGAGGGTCTTTTTCGTCCAGGGTGCCAGCAGAAGCGCGAACGCCAACAATGCAAAAGGCCACCGGCCCGCAGATTGCTGATAGGCGACCGCAACCGCATAAAAAGCCGCCCCAGAGATCAGCAAAGCCATCGAATCGTTGTTGATCGCCCCGGAAAGACCCTGCAGTTGAGGCAATGTCGCCACGAACGCAAATGCGTACGCGCGCGGCTCGGGGTCGGCAAACCACCGAGCCGCAGCGCTCAGCATCAACCAAACGGCGAAAGCGGAAAGCAACCAAGAAAGCAGCCGCAAAGAGAAAAACGAGCGCCGGTCCGTCTCGCCGAGAAAACGAGCCGAGAGATACTTGGGCGCCCTTGGATCCGGTTGCGAGCGACGAACAAGTTCGTACTCGATCTTGGCGTCCATCTCGATCAGTCTTAATAGCCCGGCCAATGTCAGATAATAGAGAGGCGGCTGATGCCCCTCGCCTTCCACCCGCTTTTCCTTCGACAGTTGGTTGGGCAATTGACGCTGGGTCGCCACAAAGTTGACATAATCCAAGTGGTGAGGCTCGTCCGGCGCCTCGAACGGCGGCGTGACGAACAGGAAAAGAAGCGAAAGAGCGCAATACTGCGCCATCCACCATCGCCGATGCGTCCATGGCTGGCGAGGCGCAAGAAAGAGACTAAGGCCGCTCGTCTTCATGACGGATGCGCCCCCATTCTGACACAGAAGCCCTACTCGGTATACTTCTGAGCGTGGCGAATAGGGAACGGCTCAGTTTCGAGCGCGAGCGGGGTATTCGTGAGATTCGTGCGATCTCCGGCATTGCGCACGTCTCTGTGCGCAATGCGGCAACCATCGACGAGCGCCTGAAAGCGCTATCCGAACTCAAAAACGATGGAATCAGTATCTTCTTGCTCAAATTTCATAACGGCGGGCTGAGCTTTGCGCTCAATGCAAGCCGAATCGATAGAACGGTCGATCTTCTTCGCAAAGCGGGATTCGAATGCGTAACCAATCCGGGCTGCGTGCTGGTCTCACTTTTTGCCCAGAACGTGCGCGAAATGCCCGACGCCTTCGCCCGAATGTCGGAAGCGCTGTTCGAGTGCGGCGCCCCGGTCGTCCAAACGGGCGACGCCCATGATCGCATCAACTGTCTGATTCCCGGCCAACATGCGCAGGATGCCGTGGAGAACCTGAGAGCCCGGTTTGGCGTCGATCGGGTGAGTTGGGAGTGAGAATCCGCGTCCTGAAGTTCGGGGGAACGAGCGTCGATTCGCACGAGCATCGGCTGATGGCGGCGCGAAAGGTAGCGCAGGCAAAAGAGGCCGGCTATGCCCCTGTCGTCGTCGTCTCGGCCATAGGGCGCAAGGGAGCGCCCTACGCGACCGACACGCTGGTGGAGTTTCTGCGCTCTATCGATCCCAGCGTCGATCCTGCGATGAGAGACCGCGACCTGATGATGGCCTGCGGCGAGATCATCTCTACCGTCATCATGGCCCACACCTTGCGCACGCTCGGGCACTCTGCCGTGCCGATGACCGGCGGCCAAGCAGGCATCTATACGGACGAAGAGTACGGCGCCGCAAGGATCGTCGCCATCAATAACGAGAACGTCATGAGAATAATTGCGGACGGCGCCGTGCCGGTCGTAGCAGGCTTCCAGGGCGTCCATGCCAATGGCAACGGCGTCGAATCGGGAACCGTTACGACCCTAGGCCGCGGCGGCAGCGACACGACGGCGGCCGCGCTAGGCGCCGCGCTGGGGGCAGAGGCCGTCGAGATTTTTACCGACGTAGACGGCGTCAAAACGGCCGACCCCGACTATGTGCCTGAAGCCTCGACGCTCCAAGAAGTAACCTACGAAGAGGTCGCGGAAATAGCCCACCAAGGGGCGCGAGTGTTGCATCCTCGGGCTGCCGAAGCCGCGATGGATTACGATATCCCGCTCTATGTTCGGAACACCTTTTCCGACGAGCCGGGAACCCTGGTCGTCTCTTCATCCTCCCGCCGTCGCTTCTCTGCGGTAACGCACACGGGCAAGGTCGTCAGCCTTCAGATTTCGGCGCCGTGGGTAGAGCACAAAAGCCATCTGGAACTGGAGATGTTCCGACTCCTGGGCATGGCCCAAGTGAACGTGCAACTGGTCAGCATCGACCAAGAAGGATTCTCGCTCGCATTCTCCCGCGAGCACTTTCCCCGCGTCCGCCAGATGCTGGACGGCCTGATCATCCCCATCGCAAAGCAGAACGAGGAGCCGCAGCTCTACATCCTGCGATTCAGCGCAGAAACGGGGTCGAACTTCGTCGTGCAGCACGGCTTGTTAGAGAAGGCCGGCATGGGCGGCGCCTTGCGCACCGTTTCGATCGAGTTCACCGAAGGGCTGACGATGGTCTCCGTCATCGCGCCGGGCTACAGCGGCGAACCGGGCGTATTCTACGAGGCGATCAAAACGCTGAACGAGGCCGGGATCGCCGTCATCCAGGCCGCCGACTCCGATTTGTCTCTGTCGTGCTTGGTGCCCGAGAGCGAGGTGCATCGAGCCGTGAGGATCCTCCATGACCGATTCGCAATTACCGCCTGACAAAGAACTCCCAGAGTTTCCCGAGGTTCCCAAACCGCCCGAACTGCCCTTGCCGCCAGAGGTGAACATCGAACGGCCCAAGCAAAGGGAGAATCGCCCAACCGAAGGCGCCAAACAGGCCGGCGCATTGGGCATGGCGGCCGCGGTCGGCACGTCGCTCGCCGCTCCGATCATCGTTGGAGCGCTGATCGGCGTCTATCTGGACCGATGGCTAAAAACCGACCCGTGGCTGACCATGATCTTCCTGTTTGTCGGCATCGTGTCGGGCTTTATCCAGATGATTCGAACCCTTAACCGAGTGGAGCAACTGAACAAATGAGCGGATCGCTAAAGACGATCGATCGCGCGCTGTCGGGCGCCTTCTGGCTGGCAATCGCCGTGGGCGCAGCGCTGTTGGCGATCAAACAAGGCTATGCGGCGGTCGGCTACATGGTCGGCGTCGGCGTCGCGGCAGGCATCACCGCGCTCTATCGCCGCATGATTCCCCATTTTGTCAATCCCGGCGCCAACTCGATCCTGGTGCGACGACGGCTGATGTTTATCGCTCTCCTCAAGTATCCCGTGTTGCTGCTGATCGTTTGGTGGGTGGTGAGCTTGGGCATGGTCGCGGCCCTCAGCTTTCTGGCGGGCACAACCAGCTTCCTGTTCCTGATCGCCGCGGCGGGATTGACCCAGAATACGAATTCAAAAGAAGATGGGACGGCAGTAAAAGGAGAGCAAAGCCTGCCGCCCCACAAAGTTGAAGAGGATAACAGACCATAGATTACCCGCTCTGACAAGGCAAATGCAAGGGCAAAGGCAAGAAATCCTCACAGGGTAGAATCGGCCTTCGATGAGAGCGGTTACCGTGATCGGGGCTGGGTTTGCGGGGTCCGAAGCGGCCTGGGCCATCGCCCAGCGCGGCGTCCCCGCGCGCCTTGTCGAAATGCGTCCCGCTAAGATGACCCCTGCCCACCAGACCGGATATTGTGCCGAACTGGTCTGCTCCAACTCGTTCAAGTCGCTCTCCCCAACGTCGCCCGCCGGCAGGCTCAAGATCGAGATGGAGCAGTTGGGCTCGCTCACCGTGCCCATTGCAAAGGAGCATGCCGTGCCCGCGGGCGAAGCCCTGGCCGTCGATCGCGAACTCTTTGCCAAGGCCGTATCGGAGGCCATCGCCCGCCATCCAAATATCGAACGGATCGAAGAAGAAACGACCGAAGTCCCCAGCGATGGCCCGACTATCATAGCCACAGGCCCCCTTACGTCGGACGCCTTGGCGCAATCGATCTCGCAGATCACTGGACAAGAGAGACTGCACTTCTTCGACGCCGTTTCGCCCATTGTCGATGCGGCGAGCATCGATTACGACAAGGTTTTCACCTCGAGCCGGTACGACAAGGGCGATCCGGGCTATCTCAATTGCCCAATGGACAAGGAACAGTACGAGGCGTTCGTTGCCGCAATCCGCGAGGCCGAGCGAACTCCGTTGCACAGTTTCGAAGACACGCGCTTCTTCGAGGGCTGCGTGCCGTTGGAAGAATTGGCGGACCGGGGTCTCAAGACCTTATCGTTCGGCCCAATGAAACCGGTCGGATTGACCGATCCGCGCACCGGGCGGCGACCCTATGCCGTGTTGCAATTGCGGCCCGAAAACGCCCAGAAGACGATGTACAGTCTAGTTGCCTGCCAAACTCGGCTGAAGTGGGGCGAACAGAAACGAATCTTTCAGATGGCGCCTGGGTTGGAAAACGCCGAGTTTGTGCGACTGGGCGTGATCCATCGAAACACCTACCTCGATTCGCCGCGCCTGTTAGACGCGACTTTGCAACTGCGGACTAGAAAGGACCTCTTCTTCGCTGGTCAACTGACGGGCGTGGAAGGCTATCTAGAATCGGCCGCATCGGGCATCATCGCGGGCATCAACGCCGCACGGCTGGCGCTGGGCCAAGAGCCCGTCGCGCCCCCGCCCGAAACGGTTTTAGGTTCGCTTTTGTGCTACATTAGCAGTTACGACCACCAACCCTTTCCGCCGATGAACGCCAGCTGGGGCCTGTTGCCGCATCCCGAACCCATGATCAAAGACAAGGGCGCTCGCAGAGCCAAGCAGCTAGAATCGGCAATCTCGGCAATGGACGAATTTGCGCGCAATCTAAACGAACGGAGCAAGAATGGCCACAGTTAGACCCTTCAAAGCCTTAAGATATAGCGACGTGAGCGAACAGGTCGTCGCGCCGCCCTACGACGTGATCGGACCGGAGCGCAGACAGCAGCTGATGCAGAGCAGCGCTCATAACATCGTCTGGCTGACCTTGCCAGAGGGCGATGGCGACAAGTACGAGACGGCCGTCCAAACCTTGGCCCGATGGATCGATGAGGGCGCAGTGAGGGACGACGATCGCCCCGGGTTCTATCGGTACGTCCAGACTTTCCGGCATCCTTTGACCGGGCAGGAGGTTTCTCGAACGGGACTGATCGTAACGCTGAAGACCGAGCCTTATGAGAGGGGCGTCGTACTGCCGCACGAGCAGACCTTCCCAGGCGTCAAAGAGGATCGATTTCGCCTGTTGCAGGCGACGCGAACGCATCTGGAGAGCATTTTTGGCCTTTACGAATCGAACTCTGCGCTGCAAGATTCGCTCGGGCGCGCGTCTTTCCGACCGCTCGCTCAACTCGATCATCCCGATCTGCCCGAGGGCTACAGCCAGCGATTGGAGGTTGCGGACGAACCGAGCGACACCGAGGCAATTGCCGGCGCCTTTGAGCCGCTTCGCATCTGGATCGCCGACGGCCATCATCGCTACGAGACCGCGCTCCGATACGGCATGGAGTCGGGCGACGAAAACTCTCCGACGCGCTTTCTTCCCATTCTCTTGGTCTCGATGGATGATCCCGGCCTGGTGATTCTGCCCACGCACCGCGCGCTGACGAGCGACCCTGCGCCCGATTGGCAAAGCGCGATCGGCGAGCGTTTCGACGCGCGCGCCGTTTCCCTGTCCGGCCTCCTTAACGAGATGGAGCGCGCGGCCGATGCAGCCAACCCAGGCATCGGGTTCGTCAACCGAGAACAGGCCTGGCTCATTACCCCGCGAGGGGGTCTGGAAATGCGCTCGATATTGGGAGATGGCGTTTCCGACGCTTTGGCCAACTTGGATGTGAACGTGCTGCACCAGGCGCTGATGCCCGCGATGGGCTTTGGAGACGCTGCGCCCGAGTTTACGCACGATCCGCGACAAGCGTTGGACGGGGTAGAGCGCGGCGCCTACTGTTCGGCCTTCCTGCTCAATCCGCCTTCGCTGGCCGCTATGAGCGAGATTGCCAACCGGGGCGAGAAAATGCCCAAGAAGTCGACCTATTTCTATCCAAAGGCGCTGAGCGGACTGGTCATGTGGCGCATTCCGGGAGGGAACTGATGGGAGTTGTCAAAGGGATCTACATCGCCGATGCCGAAGGCGCGCCCGTGCGCCCAGTTGCAGAAATCCGCGCTGTCGCGGGAGTGGGATTGGAGGGCGACCGCAACTTTCGAGAAAACGCCGAAAGCGGCACGCAGGCGACCTTTATCGAACAAGAGGCTGTAGAGGCTCTCAGGCGCGACTTCGAGATCGATCTGGCGCCCGGCGCCCACAGAAGAAACATCGTAACCCAAGGCGCTCCTCTAAACCATTTGATCGGCAAGCGATTTCGGGTCGGCGAGGCCGAGTTTGTCGGCATCCGACTGTGCGAGCCGTGCGCCTATTTGGAGAGCATGACGCAGCCTGGCATCGTCAAAGGTTTGGTGCATCGGGGCGGTTTGCGAGCCGACATCCTGCGCTCGGGCGCGATCAGACCGGGCGACGAACTGACCGTGCTGGAGGAGTGATTCAGCCGGAGCGCGTCCAGGCCCTTAACGCCCAGCCGATACAACGGGGCGACTATGTGCTCTATTGGATGCAACAGTCGCAACGCGCAGTCGATAATCATGCCCTGGCCTACGCCATTGACCAGGCCAACGAACTGGGACTGCCCGTCGTCGTCTGCTTTGGGCTGACCGATCGATTCCCTGAGGCCAATCTCCGCCACTTTGCCTTTATGCTGCAAGGCTTGCGCGAGACGGGCGAGGCCCTTAGGGAGATGGGCGTCGAGTTTGTGCTGCGAACGGGAAATCCTCCAAATGTAGCACAACAATTGGGGCTGCGCGCGGCTATGATTGTGTGCGATCAGGGCTGCCTGCGGATTCAAAGACAGTGGCGCTCTCAGTTAGCCGAGAATTCCGAGCGCCGGGTCGTGCAGGTCGAAAGCGATGTCGTCGTGCCGGTCGAAGCCGCGTCGAACAAAGAGGAGTACGCCGCGGCGACGCTGAGACCGAAGATTCATCGCCTGCTCGATCGATTTCTTGTGCCGCTCGCCGTCCGAGAGCCTAAGATTCAGAGGCCGATAGGCCTGGATAGCATCGACTGGCGGTCGACCGAAGCGATTCTGCAAACGCTCGATCTTGATCGCACCGTGCCGCCCGTGGCCGGCATTCTGGGCGGCCATTCTCGCGCGACTGCTCGGCTGGCCGACTTTCTCAGCCTGCGGTTAGAGGGCTATGCCGACCAGCGAAACGACCCCGCGGTCGATCAGCAATCGGGCCTCAGCCCCTACCTGCATTTTGGACAAATATCGCCTCTGACCATTGCCTTAAAAGCCATGCAAATGCCGCGCTCTGAGGGAACATCCGCCTTTCTGGAAGAGTTGATCGTAAGAAGGGAACTGGCCTGCAACTTCACCGAGTTCAATCCAAATTACGACCGATTTGACGGTCTGCCCGACTGGTGCCGGCAGACGCTCCAAAAGCACGAATCCGACGCAAGGCCCTATCTGTACGAAGAGCCCCAACTGGAAGCGGCACAAACGCACGACCCCTATTGGAACGCCGCAATGACCGAGATGAAACAGACCGGCAAGATGCACGGCTACATGCGCATGTACTGGGGCAAAAAGATTTTGGAATGGACTGACGATCCAAAGCGAGCGTTCGAAGTCGCCCTGCGCCTCAACAACAAATACTTTCTAGACGGGCGCGACCCGAACTCCTTTTGCGGAGTCGCCTGGTGCTTCGGCAAGCACGACCGACCCTGGGCCGAGCGCCCTATTTTTGGCACGGTGCGCTATATGAACGCCAACGGCCTCAGGCGCAAGTTCGATATCGACGCCTATGTGCGTCGCGTTATGGCTGCAACTCTCGACCTGTGATGCGTCGATAGGCCTCGCAATATTTCTCCGACGTAACGCGCACAACCTCGTCGGGCAGCGTCGGCGCAGGCGGGTTCTTGTCCCACCCGATCTCCTCTAAATAATCTCGCACATACTGTTTGTCAAAGCTCGGCTGCGATCGCCCCGGCTCGTACGATTCGGCGTCCCAATAGCGGGACGAATCGGGCGTCAGCGCCTCATCGATCAAGATGATCCGATCCTGATAAAGCCCGAATTCGAACTTCGTGTCGGCGATGATCAGTCCTCGGGTGGCCGCATACTCGGCAGCCTCTAAATAGAGACGAACGCTCAGGTCTCTCAACTGCTCGGCATGGCTTTGCCCGACGATCTCGATCATGCGCTCGAAAGAGATGTTCTCGTCGTGCCCGGTCGTCGCTTTGGTTGCAGGAGTGAACAACGGCTGCGGCAGCCGCTCGGAGTTGCGCAACCCGGCAGGGAGAGGAATATTGTGCAGAGTCGCCGCCTGATCCGGTCCGCCCGCCGCTTTATACTCGGCCCACAGCGATCCGGCCAAATAGCCTCGAACGACGCATTCGACAGGGAACGGTTTAGCCTTAACCGTGATCATAGTCCGACCGCTCAAAGCGTCCCGATACGGGTCTGGACTTTCTAAGTTTAGAGCCCCTCTGATCGAATCCCAATCGTCGGCGATCAGGTGGTTGGGCAACCAAGATCGCGTCCGGTCGAACCAAAACCGGCTGATTTGGGTCAGGGCGATGCCCTTCATCGGAATAGGATTGGGCAGTACCACATCGAACGCCGAGAGACGGTCGGAGGTAACCATCAACAGGTTCTCTCCAAGGTCATAGATGTCGCGCACTTTGCCTCGGGCGACTAAGGGCAACGGCAACTGGGTTTCTATAACTGTAGTCGTCATTCTTGAACTTCCTTGTTCTTTAAGATGGGTCTTCTGGTCAACAGGCTAAGGCACGTGGCCGCCGCCACTGCGATCAGGCCCACTCCCGCGGCCGATTGCAGCCAATTGTTGGCCAAAGCGCTGGCCAAAGTGTACCCTCCAAAGAAGACCGCGAACATCGCATAGATAGCGGGCATGGCGAACGGCTTGGGCGGTTTGGCGGTCAGCCCGATCGCCGCGATCAGCGCCAAAATGGCGACCGGGAGCCAAACAGTCGACCGAGACTGCTCGATAGGCGAGAGCTCAGCCCAGGTTCGCAGGTCCGACGCCGCCTTCAAACCGCAATAGAGCGACACGCCGTAGCAAAAGAACAAGAGCAACGGCTCGCGATATTGAGGGTGAAAGAAGCCCAAACCGATCAAGAGCGCGATCAGCACGGCATGGCGGCGAAACTTGCCGACTTCCTGCAAGTAGAGAGACGCGCCGACGGCCAAGATGCTCAACACGACGGGCAAAGCGCGATCCCGAAGGACGGCCTCCCAATCTGCGAGGCGTTTCATCGCTCTATGCCCAGCGCTCGTCGATCCATTCTCTCAGACGAGCGATCGAACGTCGAAAACCCTCGTCGCCATAAGGCTGACCGTCCTCGATAGTCATGAAGCCGTTGTAGCCGCTGGCGGCGAGCTCGTCCAGCATCGCCGTCAGCGGCGCAGCCCCTTCGCCCAAGGGCAATTGCTGGTATTCGCCCGGCAATCGGTCGCTAATGTGAACGCGGCGCGCCTTGGCCGAAACGCGCTTCAACAGGGACAGTCCGTCATAACCGCACATGGTCGGATTGGCGCAATCGAAGTTGACCATCACAGGCGTCGGCTCGATCAGCTCGTACAAACGGAGAAAGACAGGCAGCTGATAAGAGAAATCTTCTTCGGGCCAGCGCCGATCCTTGTAATGGTTCTCTAGACAGACCAAAACCCCGACCGACTCGCCATAATTCGCGCACTCGACCAGGCAGTCGGCCGCCCATCGACAGCCGTCCTCTAAACTAACCTCGGCCCTCGCCATGCCGGCAGTTGCCCTTACGGCCCCCGCGCCCAATGTCGCTGCAACGTCGATCTTTTGCTTCAGGGCGCCTACTTCTGCCTTGCGCTGCAATGGATCGCTCTGGGTAAAGTCCGGCGCGCAGGTAAGCTGGGCGACCAAAAGTCCCTCGCCGTCCAAAACGCGCCGCACCTCGGGGGCTTGCCCTTCGCCCACAAACCCATGATAAATCTCAACCGCGGTCAGTCCAAACGCGGGAACGGTTCTCAGCCAATCGATCACAGAGGAGCGCCCTTCGACAATGTCGTTCAGAATCCTCAGCGGAATCCAACTGATTGTGGGCTTTTTCGAGGCCATAGGAGCAGGAAATTATACCTGTGTAAAGAGGATTCGGCGCCCAGTCGGCGAACCTACTACCTTCTGGGGAGAATCAGGAGGCGATGAATGGATTGGCGGCAATTAGGCGAGTGGGCAAACCGGCCCGAGATCGCCGCCGGACTTGCGCTTACGGTCGTCTTGTTGGCCGTAATGACGGTCATCTCGACATGGCAGGCAGCGCGATTTAGAAAGCGATGGAACGATGCGCTGAGGGGCGTCAATGGCAAGCAACTCGAGGAGATTCTATACGAGTGCCTTCGCCGCGTCAGCCAAACCGAGGAAACCGTGCGCGAGCATAGGCAAAGAATCGAAAGCCTGCAGGATCAGGCCGACAGATGCCTGCAGCGCGTCGGCGTGGTCAAGTTCGACGCATTCGACGACATCGGCGGACAGCAGAGCTTTGTCGTTGCACTGCTGAACGAGAAAGGCGACGGCGTTGCCGTGTCAGGTCTGCACAGCCGACAGGAAATGCGCGTCTATGCTAAAACGATCTCTTCAGACCGAAAGGACGAGTTTTTGAGCGCAGAGGAGGCACAAGCTATCAAGATCGCACAAAGGGAGTTGGTCGCCGCTACGCATGGATGACAGCCACTTCTCGGACGCCGAACTGATCCGCCGCTTCTTAGAAGGCGATCGCGAGGCGTTCAACGCGCTGGTTCGCCGCTACGAAAAGAAGGTCTATCAGTACGCCTATCGGTTGGCCCAATCGCAAGAGGACGCGGCGGACGTAGCGTCGGAGACCTTTGTGAGGCTATATACGTCCGTCAAGAACTTCCGAGGCGAGGCGAGCCTATCCACCTGGCTCTATCGCGTCGTCAGCAACGTCTACTTCGACTATCGCAAGCGCCAAAAGAGCCACCAGCACCAATCGCTAGAAGGCGTCTCCCCCGATAACACGGGCATCGAGCGCCAATGGGTCGATACAGCCGCCGTCGATCTGGAAGAGCGCGCATTGCAGCAAGAGCGTCGCCGGGCGCTCGAGCTAGCCGTATCCAAACTGCCCGAATACCAACGCGCAATGGTCGTTATGTTCCACATGGAAGAGCGATCTTACGAGGAGATCGCAGAGATTATGGAGATGCCGCTAGGCACGGTCAAATCGAGGCTAAACCGCGCGCGAATCGCCCTAAAGGACCTTTTAAAACCCTATCTGGAACTTTTCGATGTGGACGACAGTCAAACCAACCTGGAGGCTGATAACGCCCGTGACATGTGAAAGAATTCAAGAATATCTGGCCGACTACGTAGAGAAGACTCTGGAAGGAGCGCTTTACGAGTCGGTGTCGGCGCATATTGAACGATGCGCCGCTTGCCGTCAAGATGCCGCCTTGCTGAAGGCTGCGCTGATCGAACTAGGACACGTACCGCCGCCTACGCCGCCTCTCTGGCTCGAGTCGCAAATCATGCGGCGCATCGATGAGCTCGAGCGCAAAGGGGCGACGGGCAGTCGCACCATCCTGTTCGGGACGCGATGGCTCTACGCCGGACTGGCCGCGGCGGCTCTATTGGCCGTCGCCGCCGTCTTCTTTAGACCAGACCTTGCGATGAGCGGCTTCTTTGGCGCCAAGCCGAACGAAGACGATTCCAAGGTCGTCCGCCAGCCAAAGGGGCAATCGCTCTTAAAGATCGAGTGGAACCAGTTGGACGGTCGATCGGTGCCGACGCTCATCGCTTCTGAACCGAAGGCTGTGCCCGTGGCGGTCTTCTGGACGCCCGATCCGGTCTTTGGGCGACCCGCGTCGCCTCAGCCGCTTTGGATCGGCGAACTGAAGCCAAGCACCACGCTGGCAATCCCGTTAGGCCCGGTGGTCTTAGCGCCCGATCAGCAGATCGCCTCGGCAATGATCACCTGGCGCGTCAACCAAAAGTCCAGCTACATCTTTGTGCCGACCAGCAGTCGACAAACCCGCGTTGCCACATGGCAGACCAGAACGAGCCTGACCGACCTGTTGCGACGAATATCGGCCCAGTATGGCGAGACGATCGAATACCAAGCCAGCAGCAGCGATTCGTCCCCGACCGTCGTGCTGAACAAGACCGACGCCGATATCGAAGCCGCGCTGAACGCAATTGTAAACGGCAGCGACTACGCGGTCGAGAAGGCCGACGACCGGTGGATCGTTAAACCAAAGTAGATCAGTGTCGAAAATGGCGAACGCCGGTGAAGATCATCGCGGCGTTCGCCTTCTCCACAACCTCAATAACCTCGCCGTCCCGCTTCGATCCTCCGGGCTGTATGATCGCGGTTGCGCCTGAATCCAGCGCCGCTTGAACCCCGTCGGCAAAGGGGAAAAAGGCGTCTGAAGCCAAGACAGCGCCTATAGCCGCCTCTCCCGCCTGTTCGCAAGCGATCTTGACCGAGCCGACGCGGTTCATCTGGCCGGCGCCGACGCCGACCGTAGCCCTATTTTTAGCAAGCACGATGGCGTTTGACTTCGTGTGTTTGGCCACCTTCCAGGAGAACAGCAAGTCTTGCATCTCCCGTTCGGTCGGAGGGCGAGACGAGACGACTCGAAATGCGCTTGGGTCGTCCGGATGATCGTCGGGCGACGTAACGAGCAGGCATCCGTCCGCTTCGCGCAGTTCCAGCGCGCCCGATCGTCCGACATCAGCGCCGAGCCTCAAAATCCTCGCATCCTCGCCCCATCCTTTCCGATTTCGGATCAGCGCTAAGGCTTCGGGCTCGATTTCGGGCGCTGCAATCACTTCTAAGAAGCGATTGGGAGCTGCCAACCTCTCAGCGGCAGCCAGGTCTACCGTCCGATTAAAGGCGACAATGCCCCCGAACGCCGAGACGGGATCGCACTCCAGCGCTCTGTCGAACGCCTCGGCAGCGCTCTCCGCAACGGCCGCCCCGCATGGATTTGAGTGCTTGACAATCACGGCGGCCGCTTCGTCAAACTCCCTGCAAAGCCCGATCGCGGCAGCCGCGTCCAGCAAGTTGTTGTAACTGAGCGGCTTTCCGGATAGTTGCTCGCTAAAACCTAACGTGCCAGGCACAGGCGACCGACCGGCGTAAACCGCGGCTTGCTGATGAGGGTTTTCGCCATAGCGCAGCGTCTCTCGCAGCCGCCAGGATCGTACCAAAACCTCTGGAAACTCGCCGTCGCCAAACTGCGCGCTAAACCACTCGGCGATCATTGCGTCGTACTCGCCCACATGCTGAAAAGCCTTCATGGCCAACCGACCGCGCGCATCGAGGCTGTCCAAGTCTGCGGAAAGATAATCGGAAGGGTCGGTCAGCACAGCAACGCGCTTGTAGTTCTTGGCGGCGGCCCGAATCAGCGTCGGCCCGCCAATATCGATCTGCTCGATCATCTCTTCCAACGGCGCGCCCGAATCGAGCGCGGCTGCAAACGGATAGAGATTGACCGCGACGCAATCGATGCTCGGCAAATTCAGTTCGGAAAGCGTTTGTCGATGGCCGGGAATCTCAAGGTTGGCCAATATCGCAGCGTGCGCGCGGGGATGAAGCGTCTTAACTCGACCGTCCAAAATCTCCGGAAAGCCCGTCCACTCGGAAAGATCGATCGGATCGAACCCCATATCTCGCAAAGCGCTTGCAGTGCCGCCGGTGGAAATGATTCGGAAGCCTCGCTCGCTTAATCGCCGAGCCAGATCGCCCAGTCCGGTCTTGTCGCTAAGGCTGACAAGGGCGAACCTCATGCCGCTCTCTCAACCCTTAAGTCGCTAATCGCTCTAGATGCGCGGGCAGCAGGTGGATGTTCTGCACCTCGGAGACCGCCAAGTACTGCATTCCCTGGCTGAATCGCACGCCGCTCACTCGATTTCTCCGGCACAGTTTGGCAAGTTTACCCGCAACGATCCAGTCTGGCGCCCCCTCGCAAATCTCGCTCGAAAGGATAGGGCCGGCCTTGCGCGTCCAGGCGTCTACAGGCTGAAGATAGTGATAATCGATCGGCTCGATGCGATCTTCCATCTGATAGATGGCCACCATGTCTCGCAACAGTAGCGAGCCGACCTTGGGGCCGATCCCTCGAATGTTGACGATCTGATGGTAGACCGGTTCGGCGCGCCCGCGCCGCATGATCGATTCGAGCAGGGTCGTCCAGATATTCCCAATGCCGTCAGATTGATAGATTTCGGTCGCAAAGTCGCCCAAGCCTTCAAACACGCCCCTATTCAGCTGCTCGTTGACTTTGCGATTGTGCCTAGTGCAGACCGCCGCAAACGACTGCCAGAGTCGATCGCCCGCATGACCGCCTGCCAGGAGCGCGGCGAACTCGTTGGCATTGGGCATCGGATCGTCTAAAGCTTCCACAGCCAGCGCGGCGTACTCGTGCCGATCTTTGCCTCGTTTGGCAAAGGCGTAATGCCCGATCATGGCGCGAAAGGCCAAATAGGGGTCGGCCAAGGCATCGCGCGCATCAGCCAGATTGCTGCAAGGCGCCTTCATCGCTTGCGCCAACTGGGGGATAAGGGACTCAATCTGAAAGAGGTCCGCCCGCCGCGCCGAGAGCGTTCTCAGCACGCTAAAAACCTGTTCGTTCGATAACATTACGACGCTCATAGAACCCACCTCGCAGGCACATCTTCGCGTCGCGGCAGAAGAAATTAAATACCAAACTCGAGGCCTTTTCGAAAAACCTCTACCTGGTATTATACGCAGGTTGTCAAGTTTTCTTCAGGCTGGCCAAACGCCCTAAGGTCCGCGGTTTCGCCTGGGTATAATAAAGTTTGCCTGGCGCGGAAGTGGTGAAATTGGTATACACGCTAGGTTCAGGTCCTAGTGGGGGATAACCCCGTGTGGGTTCGAGTCCCACCTTCCGCACCAAACTTCGTGGCGGCGTAGCTCAGTGGCAGAGCAACCGGTTCATACCCGGTGGGTCGGCGGTTCAAGTCCGCCCGCCGCTACCAACGACTATTCCCCAGGCTTTCGCCACATGATGGTCAGTTCTTCGGCTTCCGGTTCGGCCTTAGGGGGCCGCTCCGGGCCGCGGTTGCGTCTCGGCGGCTTGTGGCGATTGGCCGGCGGCGCCGCGGCCTTCGGCTCCTCGGCTTTGGGCGAGGTCCGCCAATTGACCACTGCCGCTTCGCCGCTATCGATTCGATCTCTTGGGCGCTTGCGATCGCGATCTCGCCTAGGGCGAGGCTCGCGCTTCTGATCGGGCTCGGCTTCGACCTTGATCGGATAGGCGATCGGTTCGCCGTGCAGCAGCGATTCCACCTGCTCCTGACTGCCGACCAGAAAGATGCGCGTTTCGCCCTCCGCCATCTGAAAGGCAAACTCCTTGGTCTCGATGGCGACCATCGTCTCGGCCTCGACATCGTACAAAGTCTGGAGATCGGCAAATCGCAACCGCTTCTCGCCGGACTTGGCCGCATGGATGGTAACGAACGGCGGCCTGGCCACCAGCACGTCGTCCGTCGCAGACATCGTCTTAACGCCCGCATAGGCGCACAGACCGCGCAATAAGCTCAGACTCAAAGTGCGCTCGCCCACAAACACGGCCTTCCAATCCTTGTACTCTTTGGCCACCATCGATGGATTGCCCGTATCGATATATTCGCCGATCACCTTGGCGCCGTTGGGCAGAGCATAGAACGACGGGTCGAACCGCTGGACGCTGCCGATGCGGTCTCCGTCCAAGTACTGGGCCAAGAGATGTCGCTTGTCCAGAATCTGAGTTCCCTGAGAGCTCGCCCACGGCTGTTTGGCCAGGGCGATGCCCGTTGTCTCGCGGGCGGCCTCCAGCGCCAGCCGATGATTCTCGTAGAGCGCGCCGACATAGATCCAGGCCAAAGTGCGACCGCTTCGCTGTAACCGCTGGCGAATGGCGGCTCGCTCATCAGGCCGGACGTTCCAGGCGTTGAGAAAGACGTAAAGCGTCGCTTTCGGCCACTCGTCGCGCATCAGATCGCGCATGACATAAAATCCGACCGAAGCCCCGCACCGGTGCGCCGATTCGCGCGCGGTCGCCAGCATGTTCCGCATCAGGTTGGATCCGACTCGATTGTGCGCGACGCTGCCTTCGTCAACGATAATCGCCACGTCCGGCGGGGTCAATGGCGCCAAGGACCGCAGTTTCCAAAGCTCTATCAGTTGCCTGGCTCGTTCCCAAATCTCAGGATAGTTCAGCCAACCCAAGCCCCATAGGTCCATCCATGCAACCCCGGCGCCGTGGGCGACTGCCGCTCCGATGCCGCGCTTGTGGCAAGCGGCGACCGCATCGCTGGTTCGCAGAGGCGGATTGAAGTCTTCGTCTACGTGCCGGACGCCAAAGGGCGTCGCAAAATCCTCTTCCGATACGAACAGTTTGCCGTGCAGAGCGACCGAATCGACCGGAACGGGCGATGGCGCGGCGCCGGTTGGCTGCCGATCCTTGTAGGAGGGCGGCGCCGAGATGATTTCGATGTCCGGGCTGTTGAGCAGCACGTGCAGAGCAAGATGCCCCGAGTGCGGATGCCCAAACTCGAACGAATACCCATACGACGCGCCGATCGCGCAACGGTTGCGGGACGCCTTTCGCAGCACGGCGGCCAACGCCGTGATCCGAGTCGCCGTCGCTTCGGACAAAAACATGTGATAGTCGATCCATCGCCGCTCGCGGCGGCTTTCATAAAGATGAGGCTCCGTCGACTGAAACCCGGACTTGTAGGGCGGGATGCCGACCGTGTTGAACGTAACGCTGCCGTCGTGCCAAGCAGCCCGCAATCGCACAACGTCGTCGCCATATCGCTTGCGCGCCCACTGCCGAAAGCGAATCAGCGCCGCGCCGCTGGCATCGTATCCCCCGTCTTCAGAATAGAACCACTCGCCGCGGTCCAAGTGAAAGCCCAATGTCCTATCGCCGTGCTCCCACTCCTCCAATCCCTCGCCGATCTCGACAAGCGCGCGCTCGATCTCTTCCCACCAACGATCGGCGCAGACCGAGGGCGGTCCGACCGTGCCGTCCGCCAAACGCATGACCGCTTCGGGATAGTCGGCCTGCCACTCTGCATGGGGCGTCGGCACCAGTCGCCATATGACGTAGGCATCCGGATGCGACTCGACCAGCCTTGTCGTAGCCTTCTTGATCGACGCTAGCGCGTCGCTGCCGCCAGTGCGAGCCGATCGAACAGGGATCAGAAACGATACGACCTTGAGCCCAGCGTTCACTGCCTGGCCGACCTGCTTCCAAACCCTCTCTTCCGTCTCGCTATCGTCGTAATAGCCAAAGAAGATGAACGGCGGGAGGGTCTCTTCGCCGACTTTGAGCATCGCGGCGCCGCCGACAAACTCGACCTTGGCGACGGGGAAGCGCGAAACCTTGGGCGGTTCGGGCTTGGGCTCTGGCCT
Source organism: Armatimonadota bacterium (assembly GCA_013359125.1). Taxonomy (NCBI): domain Bacteria; kingdom Bacillati; phylum Armatimonadota; species Armatimonadota bacterium. The sequence continues at coordinate 75,602 of JABWCR010000008.1, forward strand.
GGGTTGGGCTCTTCTGCGAGTTCTTGTTGCGGGTTTTTTGGGCTCTGGCTCGACCGCTGGCTCCTCGGTCTTGCGCTTTGCCTTCGTCGGCTCCGGCTTTTCGACCGGTTTCTTGGTCGCCGGCCTTCGAGTCTTCTTCTCAGGTTCCGGCGCGACGACCGCCTCGGCAACCGGTTCTTCAGCCGCCTTCTTTGTGCGGCCCCGCTTGGCCGGTTTGGCCTCGGTTGCTGCTGCTTGCGGGGCTTTCTTCGCCCTCGTCGTCCTCTTCTTGGGCTCCTCTATCTTAACGGCTTCGGTTTCAACGGGCGTCGCTTGCGGCGACGGCTCTTGCTCGGTCTTCTTTTTTCTTGGCATTGGGTTCAATCGGCGGGAGTTCCTTAATCCAGTTTAGTAATTGAGCCGGGGCTTCAAAGAAGAACTCTGGTTCAAAAGCTGTCAGTTCTTCTCGCGTGCCGGCTCCCCATCCGACGGCGGCGACGCGGGCTCCCGCCTCTCTGCCGCATCGCAGGTCGTAAAGGGTGTCGCCGATTAGGATCGTCTCCTTGGGATCGGCGTTCAGGCGGCGCATGGCCTCCTGCATCGAATCGGGCGCGGGCTTAGGTCTTGGGACATCGTCGCATCCCACGATGGCGTCCAGCTGCTCGGCGACGCCGAGTCTTGGGAGCGCTGTTGCCAGTTCGGCTCGATTCTTGGATGTTACTAGCGCGGTCTTGCGACCAGAATGCTTAGCGGCCTTCAGCGCTTCGACGGCCTCCGGCACAATTCTCTCCAGATGCTTGTTCGCCTCGAAGTAGGCCATCTCTTCCTGCGCCATCGATTCGTGGTTCAGCGGCGCCGACGATAGATGGTCAAAATACCGCATCTGAGGGTCTAAAGGCATGCCGATCAGCGGTCGAAGTTCTTCATCGGAAAATTCGCGGCCAAGGCCGAATCGGTATGCATGGCGCAGGGATTGAAGGATGAGTTGAACGGTGTCGATCAATGTGCCGTCGACGTCGAAGCATACCGCTCGGATCGATCCGTTCATTAACGGGTTCGAGTATACCATAATAGGACGGGACGGCTGAACGTCTAACTGTCGATCACGGAGGAAAATATGAAAACGAAGATAACGATGATTGTCGGCCTGGCCTTAACGGCGATCCTGGCCCATTCCGACGTTCACGGCACATATCGCTGGGACCAGCGCGGCAGCATTGAAGGACGCACCTATACCGTGCGCCGCGAGATCAAGATCGAGAAGAACGGCTCGGCCATTCTGACGACCGCGCTCAGAGGCTCCGCGCCCAACAACATCAACGCGGCCAAGGTCGTTTTCGGCAATCTAATCGTCGACGTCATTGCCAGCGGCCCGGGCGCCCACACGGGACAATGGAGCGAAGATCGAAACCGACTCCGAGTTCAGCTGACTAGTTTCCGTGCGGGCAATCGCCAATCGACGGTCAACACGACCCTGGTCTTTGAAAAGCGCGGGCGCGAGATGACCGCAACCACCCAAGACCGCGGAATCTACGGTCGCGAATCGCTCCGCTTTGATGTGGGCAACAACTGGTTTGAAGACGCTGCGACCGATCGCGATTGGGAAGGCACGTACAGCGTCGAGCTCTTTAGCCCCGATCCGAACGAGCATTACTCCATCGTGCGAACCCTTAAGTTGAACCGAGGCGGCGATGCGGAACTCCGGTCGGAATATACGCGCAAAAGGCCGGTAGAGAGCAACCGGGCAAGAGAATACTACGGAAGCCTGCTGGGCAACATCGCAGAGCGACGCGCTGTCACGCATCAAGGCGCATGGAGCATCGAGCGCAATCGTGCTAAGGTCGTCTTTGACCGGCTCGAACCGAATCGAATGTCGGTGCGATCTGAATTTGAGTTCGAAAGAACAGGCGCCGAACTGCGAGCGACAAGGTCGGATCGCCGAAACTACGGCACAGCCGAGATGCGCCTGGGCAAAAACCGCAGAGTGCAAATCTACGCGAGCGGAGGATGGAACGGGTCGGGCGGCGGCAGTCAACCAACCATCTTAGGCCGATACTACGAGACCTTCAAATCGCCCTCGGGACGCGAGGTCGTCCGATTGATCGAACTTCGAGACAACGCCGAGGCGCTGGTGCAAACCTATCCGTCAAAAGGAACCTTCACGGCCACGGTCGCCGATGTGCAGGCTCTCGGTACCGTGCTGCTCTACTTCGACCGATTCAAGTCGGTCGATCACGAGGGGACTTGGAACCGAAGCGGCAACACCATCACGATCAACCTCGAACGGATAGGCAACGATCGAGTCCGGTCGACGCTCGTACTGCGCGAAACGGGCAACGTTTTGTCGCTGGTTGTGCAATCGGAACAAGAATACGGCAAGCAGAAGGGGACCTACATCAAGAAGTAAAATGAAGAAGGGACGGGTGTTGAGCCCGTCCCTACGGTCTACGGACCGGTTCTGCAGGCTTGTCGCTCATGATTTTCCTTCCTTTGCCAGCTTCTTGTTGATCGCCAGCATCAGTCGAGACTTCTTGCGCGCTGCCGTGTTCTTGTGCACGATGCCGCGCTTGACGGCCTTGTCGAGCGCGCTGACAGCCTTCTTGACCGACTCGGCGGTCGCGGCCGCATCGCCCGTGCCGGCGACTTCCTTGCCTTTACGGATGAAGGTCTTGATCGCCGACTTGGCGGCCGTGTTCCGGGCCTTCTTGATCTGGCTGCGCTCTACGTCCTTCTTGGACGACTTGAGATTGGGCATGGCTCTTACCTCCTTGCGAATGGATTAGCGGGCTATTATACCCCTATATACCCCTACTTTGGGCGGCGTGGAACCGGAATTGAACCATTGGGGCGATCGTTCGTCATAATTACTATCAAATCTCCGAATCGATCGGGAGGGAATCTCTAATGAAGTCAAAGCTTATGCTTATGGCAGCCCTAATTGCGCTCGTTAGCATGGGGTTCGCCCAGGGCGAAGGACAGCAGGGCAACCGAGCCAACCGTCAGCGCGAGGGCATCGGCGCGCAGCCTCCGGGCGGCGGCCGCGGCGGCCAGTTTGGACAGGGCGGAATGGGCGGACAGCTCATCAATCGCCCCGACGTGCAGAAAGAGTTGAAGATCACCGAGGATCAGTTGAGCCGAATGCAGAAACTGCGAGAAGGCCAGCGCAACCGAATGCAGGATTTCGCCAATCTGTCGCCCGAAGAGCGACGAGAGGCCATGCAGAAAGCGCAAGAGCAGAATCGCAAAGAGCAGGACGCCATTCTGACCGAGTCTCAGCGAAATCGCCTTAAGGAACTAGGACTTCAGGCTCAAGGCGCCATGGCGTTGTTGCGGCCCGAAATCGCCAAAGAGCTGAACATAACGACCGAGCAGCAGAGCAAAATCCGCGGCGTGCAGGACGAAATGCGCGAGCAAGCCATGGAATCGTTCCGCGGCGGTCGCCAAGAGGGCGGACGAGAAGAGATGATGAAGATGATGGACGAGATGCGCGCCAAAGCCGAACAGCGCGTGCTGGCCGTCCTGACTCCGGCCCAAAAAGACCAGTGGACCAAGATGCAGGGCGTTCCCTTTAAGTGGGAAGGCGGCCGACCCATGATGGGCGGCGGCATGATGGGCGGCCCTGGCGGTCGAGGCGGCGCTGGCCGACCTCCGCTCAACTAACAAAGTCGCACAGTCAGGGCTGGCCGCAAGCCAGTCCTGACTTCTTTACAAAATGTAACGGCTCAAATCCAAATCCTCTACCACCGAGCCGATCTTCTCCCGTACTATCGTCCCATCGATCGTAATGTCCATGCTCGGCAGATCGGGCGCGGCAAACGCGATGTCCTCCATCAACCGCTCCATCACCGTGTGCAACCGCCTGGCCCCAATGTTCTCCGTCTGACGATTGACCTCCGCCGCAAATCGAGCGATCTCGTCGATCCCGTCTTCGGTAAACTCTAATCGTACGCCCTCGGTGCCCAACAGTCTCTGGTACTGCTTGGTCAAAGCGTTCTCCGGCTCCCTCAAAATGCGCTCAAACTCCAGTTGGCCCAAATCTTCCAGCTCCACCCGAATCGGCAGCCGGCCCTGAAGCTCGGGAATCAAGTCGGACGGCTTGGAAACGTGGAACGCCCCCGCCGCAATAAAAAGAATGTGATCCGTCCTCACAGGGCCAAACTTGGTAACCACCGTCGCGCCCTCGATGATGGGCAAGAGGTCTCTCTGTACGCCCTCTCGGCTCACATCCGGCCCGTTTCCGCGCTCTCTTCCGGCAATCTTGTCCAACTCGTCTAAAAAGACGATTCCAGTCTGTTCCGCTCGAAAGACCGCCTCGCGCACCACCGCGCTCCGGTCGATCATCTTTCTCGCCTCTTCTTGAGACAGCAGCTCCTTTGCCTCGCCGATCGTAACCGTCCGAGCGGTCTTGCTTCTTGGGATAAAAGGATTGGTCGCGCCGTCCGAATCAAGGCTCATCTCCTCGATGCCTTGCGGCGAGAACACCTGAAAGAACGGCGACATCGGCTCATCGACCTCGATCTCGATGGTCTCGCTGTCGCGCGCGCCGCTCCTGACTTGATCCCGAACGGTCGCCCGGGCGCGGCGCAATCGAGAGGCTTCGCCTTCGTCCTCTGCCTCCTCGTCATCGTCCATCGCGCCGATCACCTCGCGCAACATCCGCTCTAAAGGCTGAGCGGCCTCTTTTCGCCGCCTATGCCGACGCGATATGCCTAAAGAATCGATGATCCGCTCCAACGCCCTCTCTTCGGCAGCCTCGCGAACTTGCCCGATCTTCTCCGTCTCGACCATCCGAACCGATACGTTCACCAAATCTCGAACGATCGAATCGACATCCCGACCGACATACCCCACCTCGGTAAACTTGGTCGCCTCGACTTTGACAAACGGCGCGCGCACCAGATGGGCCAACCGTCGCGCGATCTCCGTCTTTCCTACGCCCGTCGGCCCGATCATCAGGATGTTTTTGGGCAATATCTCCTCGCGCTGCTCGGGAGGCAACAGTTGGCGCCTGTATCGGTTCCTAAGCGCTACGGCGACCGCTCGTTTGGCCTTGTTCTGGCCGACGATAAACTTATCTAATTCAATGACGATCTGCTTTGGGGTCAGATCCTCGATAGGGACTTCCATTTAGGGTCCTCCGAAGGGAACGGCGAACCAAGATTCTACCAGGATTGCGCCGACTGCGTATACTTAAGCGTTCCCAATGCGCGAAGCAAAACAGATTCAGCATCTGGCGGTCGACTTTGGATCGACCAACACCCTGGTCGCCCGATGGAACGGCTACGCCGCCGAATGCATGGAGATTCCAGAACTGACCGTCCGCGAGCCGACCTGGAACACGCCCCAAGTCCCATCCGTCATCTACTTTCTCTCCAAAACCCGCGCTTGCATCGGTTTTCAAGCGCTCTCGGCCAGAGAGATAGCGGGCGCCGTGCAAGCCTATGGCCAAAAGAACTGGTCCGACCGCGTTAAGCCCGTCCTCTTGCGCGATGGCGCCGGCCAAGTTGCCGAGATCGACGGCGAAAAGGTTACAGCCAGACAGGCGGCGCTGCTCTTCTTAGAGACTCTCCTCGCAGCAACCCTTCGACACATGGGGCCGACCACTGTCAAAGGCTGGCGAAAGCTCATTCGACGCCTTCTGCGCACGCACCCCATCACCCAACTGACCATGACCGTGCCGATCGAGTGCCACGAGCCGTATCGGCGCGAATTGGGCGGCATGGCGGCTCGCCTCGGCATTCGCCGCTTTATGATCTTAGACGAGCCTGTCGCCGCCGCAATGGGCTATGGCGTCGATCTGAGCCAAGATCGCACCATCCTCGTCCTAGACTTTGGCGGAGGCACGCTCAATGCCGCCGTGGTGCAGACTCACGCCAAGGCGCCGCACGGATTGGGCAATCACTCCTCCGTCTTGGCCGGCCGCGGCCTGATCGATTTTGGCGGCAAAGTCGTCGACGAATGGGTTTTCGAGGAGTTGGTCAAGCGCCTGCCCAGCGGCCGCAATTTCGAGCTCTTGGCGCGATCCCTGGCCGAAGAAGCCAAAATCTACCTTTCGCACGACGATACAAAGGCGCCCTTCACAATCCCGATTTCAGAAGGCGTCTGCGCCGAACTGAACCGCCAAGAGTTCGAGGCGTTGCTCGTCGAAAAAGGCCTATACGACCGGATCGACCAAGTGCTCGAGCAAACTTTGGACGACCTCTGGCTGCGCCACCAAATCCCCAGCTCCGGCATCGAGGCCGTGCTGCCGGTCGGCGGCTCCACGCTCTTGCCCCAGGTTCGGCAAAGATTGATGGAGCGCTTCGGCGTGCATACGGTCTGGTGGGACAGCCCCTTCGATGCGGTCGTCAAGGGCGCGGCAGTGTTTGGAGCGGGCGCCCTGGTCGATCAGATCGTCCACCACGACTACGCAATGCGGCTCTACAACGAAAAAGCCAACGTCTCTGAATACGAACTGCTCGCGCCGCGCGGTACGCGCTACCCGACGACCGGCTCCCTCGCCTCTCGATACTACACGCTAGGAGCCGGGCAGACCGAGTTCCGACTGCCCATCTACGAAGTAGGCTACAGCGGACGCAGGAGCGTGCCCTGGTCCCGCCGAAACGAAGGACTTTACTGGACTCCTGATACAGAACAGGAAGATACGGGCATAATATGTCTGAACGCGGGCGAGATCGTTCGCGTATCGCCGCCGGGAGATGGCAAGCGGCCCAGACTAAGAATCGAGTTCGCCATCGACGAACAGCGGCACCTGATCGTAACCATAACCGATCTGCTCGCGCATCGGACGATCAAGAAAGAAGAACGAGTTGTCCAGCTTCGATAATTCGAAGCGAACCTAAAGCCATCTGGAGCGTACTTGAATCATGCGAAAACTGATCCTTGCGCCATTCTTGCTTCTGTTGCTGAGCGTCTCGTTCGGACAGCCTATCACCGAAGAGGTCAAGTCCGAAGTCCTCAAGGAGGTCAATCGGATTCTGGCCGAGCGCGCCTTTGTACCCGGCGCAGACTTTTCTAAGTGGCCCGAATACCTGGCCAAACGCCAAGAGCAGGTAGACGAGGCCAAGACTCAAGGCGAATTCGTCAACGCGGTCAACCGCGCCCTGCGCGACTTTGGCATGAGCCACATTCGCCTCCAAACGCCCCGAGCCGCCGAACTGAGAACACGAACCACGACCATTGGCGTGGGCTTGCGAGTGAAGGAAGTAGCGGACGGCCTCGAGGTCCTAACAGTCGCGCCGGACAGTCCGGCAATGGAGGCCGGGCTCAAACAGGGCGACGTTATCCTCGCGATCGACGGAAAAAAGCCCGAATCGACCGAAGACCTGCCCTCCGATGCGGGCGCCAAAGTCGAACTGAAGATCAAAATGAGCATGGGCGAAGAGAAGGCCGTCTCCTTAGAAGTCAAAGAGTATCGCCGTGTTCGCACCGACTTCCTATCATGGCTGGACGACGAAACCGCATTGCTGAAGGTCCACACCTTCTCCACCGGATACAATCGACAACTCCTAGAAGGCTTTGTCGAGGAAGCGCGGCCTAAAGCCAAGTATCTGCTCCTCGATCTGCGCTCCAACGGCGGCGGCTCCACCGCCAGCCTCAACCACCTGATCAGCATTCTGTTGCCGCCCGACAAGGCAGTGGGCGCCTTTATCAATCGCCGCACGGCCGAACAATACGCCGAGGAGACCGAAAAGCCCGCGACCGATCCGGCGGCGATCGCCGAATGGACCGAGCGCAAAGTGCGCACGCGATACGGCCTGATCGACCACTATCCGGGCAAGATTGCCGTCCTGATCAATAGCGGCTCGGCCAGCGCGTCCGAGATCGTTGCCCAAGCGCTTCGAGAGGTCGGCGGCGCCCCCGTTATCGGCCAAAAGTCGGCAGGCGCAGTGCTGGCTTCAGTGTTCGGCAGGCTTCCGCACGGCTTTGCCATCCAATACCCGGTCAGCGACTACGTCAGCATCAAAGGCGTAAGATTGGAAAAAAATCCCATCGTGCCCGACGTGGAGGCGACCGGCCGAGCCACGACCGCCGACGACCCGGTCGTCCAAGCCGCCGTCAAAAAGCTGAAAGGGGAATGACGCGACATTGGGGTAGACTTTTGTATCGACAATGGATTGCAACATCTACCCCAAGGAAGTCATCGCCCAGTCGTCCGATGCGAACAAGATTCTTAAAAGCGATCTGCCGTTCCACCAATGGTATCGCTTTGTACTATCGTTTCCGCCGCACCTAGTGCGTCAATACCTGGCCGAGTTCTCTCCCAGAGGTCCTGTGCTCGACCCATTCTGCGGCACCGGCACGACCTTGGTTGAGTGCAAGCGCCTGGGCGTCCATTCCGTAGGTATGGAAGCCAACCCCATGGCTGCGTTCGCCAGCCATGTGAAGACTGATTGGACGCCCGATCCAAATTGGACAAGACATAGCCCTCTGCTCAGAGAAATTTCCTGCCCTTATCTGCCGCCCCATCGCTTCGCAGTTCTTCGGCACAAACAAAATCGCATTGTTTGAGTTCAGAGAGACCCGCGATGGCCTTCGCGTGATTGACGAGCGCCATTATGAACTGGCGCCGCCTTCTGAATTGACGGACGAAGAAATAGCGCAATATGCGGCAGTCGCTCGAACCAAAGATGCCTAACCCTCCCCGCTCCTTAATAGCGTGTTCGGGTCCTCCTGTTCGGCGCCCGGCTGCGACGCCCGGAGCAACTGCTCAGCGTCCTGCTCCTCGGTCGTCGCCCGCAACAGTACGCTCGCCTCGGCCCGCTTAACCGCGCCCGCCTCGATCGCAGGCAGCGCGCTCTCCACCATCTCCCTTTTGTCCGTATCCAAGTCGTCCAAACGCGCTTTCAACGCCTTGACCAAAGCCATCCCGCCGACCAAAGGCGCGATCGACAACAGCGCCTTAGTTAACGAAAGGTCGCCGACAGCGATCAGTTCGGCCATCGCTCTGTCCTCCGCTTCGTCCAGAGCGGGCGCATTGCTCTGGTCTACGACGCTCAATAGAGGATTTAAGGCTTCTAAGGCTTCCTTTTGCACCTGCGGCTTGATGGAGCACACCAAGAGGGGACCCAGCGCGGCGGGCGTCTTCAGCATCGCCAATCCGTTCAACGCCGCAACTTCAAACGCCTTCCATTTCTGACGCGCCGTTAACAGCGCAATCAGCGCGATCAATCCAAGGATGGAACCAATGACGAGGGCGCCGACCCACCACAATTGAGGAAATTTGACGTCCGCATCGGCGGCCAATATCGCAAGAGTCACCCCGATTGCCACGGTCGGACCAAGGCCGATAGCCGCGCCAAAGAACACAACGGACTTCCAAACTCGCTTCCACGGAGCGCCTTGTCTCATCTTGAGCGCCGCCGCAATCGCGGTCGCATCGGGCGCCAAGTCGGAACGCGCGATCAGTTCCGCCGCCTTCGCCGCCACTTGATCGCTGTTAGACAAAAGCGCTTCATAAAGCTTCTTCTGGGCTAGTTCGCCTCCGCACTCGACAAGAACTTCCAAGTAATCGCAACAGAGCGCGCTGACCGCCTTGGAGGCTTGAACGGTGTTCTGTGCCATCTGGGGAGCCATGCTGTCTTGAGTCACCACATAGCGAGGCTTCTGTACTGTGCCGAACCAAGCCGAGTATCGATCCAGGCGCTCGGCCACTAACAGAGAGATCTCGGGCGAGGCCAACGCCAAAAGCACCTGCTTAGCCCGTTCGCGCACCTTCCGATTCTCATGCTCCAGCCAGTGCGCCAGCATCGGCGCAGCCCGGCCAATCTGCGGCGCCAAAGACGAGATAGCCGCCTCTAAGTCAAACTCGTCCCGAGCAAAATAGATGAACAATTGACCCCTGTCGTCAACGTTCGGCCCCATGCCTATATTATGCCCCCACCAGCAGGATGCCCAACCCCTTGCGTCGAATCTCATCCCGTGCCCGATATCTTGTTGCCCGAACCCATCGAGCGCGTCTGGCTGTCCGAGCAGACCTTGCGCCGCCGCGTAAAGGAACTGGCCGCCGAGATCGATCAAGAGTACGATGACAGCCATCCGCCCCGCCTCATCACCATCCTTAAGGGCGGCGTATTCTTTATGACCGATCTCTCGCGCGCTCTGACTGTGCCCCACACGCTCGACTATCTCTCTATTCTGCCCTATGCAGCGCAAGATCGCTCGGGCGAGGCGCGCATCGTTAAAGACCTGGACGACCCCATCGAGGGCGTTCGCGTGCTCCTGGTCGAGGATGTGATCGATACGGGCCTGACGCTCTCCTACATCTGCCGCAATCTAGAGCGGCGCGGACCGCTGGACCTAAAGGTCTGCTCGCTGCTAGACCGCCCCCAACGACGGCTGGTGGACGCGCCGGTGCACTTCAAAGGCTTCGACGCGCCGGACGATTTTCTGGTAGGATACGGCCTAGATTGGCGGCAGCAATATCGCAGCCTCCCCTATATCGGCCTTCTTAAAAGGAGCATGGTCAAATGAGTTCGCCCAGCACCGAAAGGCTCTCCGACGCGATCCAAGCCGTCCTCTTTGTGGCCGACGGGCCGCTGACCGAGAACGCCATCGCCGAAGCAACCCTGGCCGACCCCAAATCCATCAGGCAGGCCCTCAATCTATTGGCCGAAAGGCTTAAGAACGAAGGCGGCCTCTGCCTAACGCGCATCGCGGGCGGCTATCAGCTCAGTACAAAGCCCGAATATGCCGAAGAATGCGCCCGCCTGCTCAACCCGCCCATTCGACGCCTTACCCGAGCCGCAGTGGAGACTTTGGCCATCGTCGCCTATCGCCAGCCGGTAACTCAAAGCCAAGTGGACGCCCTGCGCGGCGTCGACAGCAGCCATTCGATCAAACTTCTGCTAGAAAAAAGGCTGATTGAAGAACGGGGACGCAAGCCAACGCCCGGCAGGCCGCTGATATACGGCGTAACGGACGAATTCTTGCACTACTTTGGCCTGGCCGATCTGACCGATCTGCCGCCGCTCGATTCACTAGCCGTTGTCGCGTTTGAGCGCGGCGACGGCGCCCATGCCATAGCTGAGGACCACGACGATCGCCCCGCCCACGGCGTAGAGCAGGTTGATCAAGAAGCCCATCCAAGCGGATGATTCGATCTTCGGCTCTAACAGGCTGACCATAACGTTAAACTGGCCGACCGCATCCTCAAACTGCTTGACGCCCTCTTCGCCGATCGCAATCTTGACGCCGGACGCATCGAACACAGAAAGACCGATCATGAGCGCTGCGGTGAGCGCGGCCAGCTGATAGCCCCGATTGCGCGTCATGCCCCTCGACGCCAGCACATAGGCCAAGATCGCTATCAGCAGGATCGGCGGAATGCGCCAAACAGCCGCTCGCGCCAACGGCGACTCCGAATCGGACATGCCCTCCACCTGAAGCGGAAAGTTGAACGAACCGACTTTCTCTCTCGCAGTAATAAGATCGATCTCGATCGGATATTTGCCGTCCTTGGCAATGGCAAAGTCGACGCCATACTCGCCAAAGGTCGCCTCTTCGTGCGCAACCTTCTCGATCGGCTTTTCTCCCGCGCCGTGCAGCTTCGCTTCGACCCGGCCGACCGGCGCCGACGTAAGACCGATGTCCGGCGCATCTTTAGGCTTAAGTCGGAGCATGATGCCGACGCCCATCTGTCCCTCGGGCACCGTGTCCCAATGGTGCGGCTCATCGTGCGCCCGGGCGTTTTCAGCAAAACTCCAGAACAAGATAGCCAAGAGAGCAAAGAAGAGAGCCGTTCCAATCCTCATGCTATATTGTGGCCTATCGAGTCCAGAGGGAGGGAAGTTCCTGCTAACCCGGCAAAAATGCAGAAATCGCCCGATCCAGCCCGGCCAAGTCTTGATGCAGCCGAACATCCACAAAACCGGCCCCCGACACAATCTCTGACGCCGCCTCGCCCTGCCCAGCCCCGATCTCGCACGCGAACAATCCGCCAGAGCGCAAAACGCCCAAGGCCCACGGCGCCAACTCTCGCACCGCGTCCAACCCGTCGATACCCGCCGCCAGCGCCTCGCGAGGCTCGTACAGCCGGATCGATTCGTCCAAATCCTCATATTCGGACAGCGATATATAAGGCGGATTGGACAGAACCGCATCCGCCCGTCCCCGCCAATCCCGCCAATCCGAACAAATCAGCTCGAAGCGCCCCTCAAACCGAGCCAGATTGCGCCGAGCATACTCCAGCGCGACAGCCGACGAATCGATCCCGATCCCTCGCCAGCCGGACGCGACGCTCAGCGCCCCCGCCAAAACGCAACCCGACCCCGTTCCGGCGTCCACAACCAACCCCTCTTTGCCAATCGCAAACGCCTTGAACAGTTCCACCAGCAACTCCGTCTCGGGTCGGGGGATCAAAACCCCCGGCCCAACCTCGAACCGCATCCCATAAAACCATCGCTCGCCCGTCAAATAGGCCGCAGGCTCGCCCGCCGTCAACCTCTCGAACAAGTCGATCAGTCGCTCGTCGGCGGCAACGATCCCAGCGCCCGCCTGCGTCCTAGCCAGCCGTCGAGCCTCGATAACAGCCTCGCCGTACCGTCCTTCACTGATTAGAGAAACCAAAACTCGAGCGTCGAACCAGGAGCCGGCAACCTGAGCATCGCCGACCAAATGCGCCAACAGCACGGCCGCATCGCGCGCAAAATCCGACATCTAATGGCTTAAATTGGCCAGCAGAAGGGCTGCCAGTTCGGCTCGCGACCGGGCGCCCGTCTTGGCCAAAATCCGCTCCACGTGCACCTTGACAGTGCTGGCCGATATAAACAGTCGCGCCCCAATCTCCGCGTTCGTCCGACCTTGGATAAGAAGGGCGAAAACCTCGGACTCTCTCGCGCTCAACCCGTTATCCTCAGCGCATTGCGCGATCAAACGGTCCAACCCCTGCGATTGAGACGCCCTCGCCAATCGATTGATCGCCGCGTCAAAATGCCTCTGATATCCGCGCAAAAACCGCATCTCCTCTTCGCTAAAATCGCCGTCCCGTCGCTCCTTATAAAAGGTGATCCAAGCCAAGGGATGTCCGTCGCGCACGGCGGCGATCATCGCTCCGTTCTTAAGGTTTCTTGGTGCCAGCCAATCTTGATAAAGCCCCGAATCAGACAGGCGACGATCCGACACATAATCGCTAAACCGAGCCATCTGAGGCCGCGCCGCCGCCATCTCTCGCTGCCAGGGGTTATCGTGCTCGGCGCCGCCGCGCCGTTCCGGCGCAAAATCCTCCTTCTCCACCCCGATTCCGGCCAACGGCCCAAACTCCAAAAAGTGCAAAATCATGGCGCAACGCATAGCCTCGAACAAGGGCTGGAGCGCTCCGCTCAAGTCCTCCTTCTCAACGCACTCTTGCAGCGCCACCGCTGGATCGTCCTTGCCCAATCGTGGCGCCCAGAGATTGATCGTACGCGCTCGGGTCGCGCTCATATCCACAATTATAATATACTTTTCTCCCCGAAGGCCGCCCATAGGTACACTAAGGGCTCAGGAGGTTTGCAAGAATGTCGATTTGTCCGGGTTGCGGGGCTGAGTTGAACAAAACGAACTTTGGCGGGGCGATGATCGACGCATGCCCCAATTGCGCGGGTCTGTGGTTCGACGATGGCGAACTCTCGCTGATATTGCAGGGCGAGCCAGAGGCCATGATGCAGATGGACGCGCACTTTCAGCCGGGGGCCTCAACGATCGATGGGGAGCGCGGACTGAAATGCCCCCGATGCGAGACCAAACTGACGCCTTATCCCTTTGCCGGCCAATCCGACATCTCTCTCGATCGATGCGACGAGTGTCACGGCGTCTGGATCGATAACGGCGAGCTGAACAAGATGGCCGACTACCTTCGCGAGGCTAAGACCGACAATTCTCCCATCGGCCCAGCGCCCAAAGAGATCGAAGAAACCGGACCCATCGCCCGGGCGGTCAACGGCCTGATCGACTTCCTGCGGTTTCGAAAGTAGAGCAGACTTCGTACTCAAAGTTGTGCTACATCTTTCTAAAAGGCCGCTTGCCTTTTGAAACGCCGCCCTTCCGGGCGGCCGGCTCATAGCGTCGTTGCCGAGAGGCCTGGCCCCAATGCGCCGCTAGGCAATGGCCCAACGCCCCAATTGAACGGGAATCCGCTAAAATGTAGCACAATTTTGAGTACGAATCGCCCCCAGAACGGGTAAAGTATCTAGCGGATGGCGCTCGCCCAATTTGCAACCATAGAACTTCTCCGCGTCAACATCTGCAACATCGACATGAACGAAACCCTCGATGCGATAGAAACCTTCGTGCAAGAAGGAAAGCCCCGCCTGATTGTAACCGCAGACGCCACTGGGCTGGTGATCGCCGCCAACGATCCCGAGTTCAAAGCCCTCGTCAACGCCGCCGATCTGGTAACCCCCGACGGCGCGGGCGTGCTCTGGGCGGCACGGCGCAAGGGAACTCCGCTCAAAGAGCGAGTCTCGGGCGTCGATCTAGTGGAACGGTGCGTCCAGAGAGGCTATCGGGTCGCCTTCATAGGAGGCAAGCCAGGCATCGCTCAGGCGGCAGCCGACAATCTCAACGCCCAATACCCGGGCGCCCAGATCGTCGCCGCGCTCGACGGCTACTTCCCGCCCGAAAAGGAAGAAGCCGTCGTGCAAACGCTCGCCGAAGCCAAGCCGCAAATCCTCTTTGTCGGCATGGGGATGCCTAGGCAGGAACGCTTTATCCAGCGGAATAAAGCAGCCATCGGAGCGGCGGTCAATGCCGGTGTCGGCGGTAGTTTCGATGTCTTTGCCGGCGCCATCAAACGCGCGCCTCGTTGGATGCAGCGCTGGAGCCTGGAGTGGCTTTGGCGGATGATCCAAGACCCGTCCAAGATCAAGAAGGTCAGCAATCTGCCCCGTTTCGTGCTCCTGACGCTGAGGAGCGGGCGATGAGCCTTGTGCCCCTTCATTGCCCCAAGTGCCGGGCGCCTGCACAGAGTATCGACGACCCTTGCGCTCAGTGCGGCGCCAAGCCCATCGCCAAGTTTCGGGCGATGTACGGCATCCAGGCCTTTGTCGCGGCTTTGGGTACTATGGGCGGTTACGGTTTGGGATTTGTAGGCAATGCGTTCAACATCTTGTGGTTGGGAATCGCAGGACTGTTGGGAGCCTTCGTTTGCGCAGTTTGGCTGATGGGGGCCTTGTGGCTCCTGTTTCGTACCAATATCTAACATGTATCGAAAACTTCGATCGCTTCATCGTTGGGCCGGCCTCGTCTCCAGCCTATTCTTGATTCTAATCGCATCGACGGGCTTTCTATTGGCGAACAAACCGAGGTGGGATTGGGTTCAGCCGCCGACGCTTTCTGGCGACGAGATAGAGAACCTGAGCGAAGCGATTTCAGTGGATCGGGCGGCGCAAGCAGCGTTCGATATAGGCTTGCCAGAGTTAAAGAGCAGAGAGGACATCGACCGGATCGACTATCGTCCCGGCAAAAACGTCTATAAGATCGTTTCGAAGCGTGGCTACCGCGAGGTGCAGGTAGACGGCAAGACCGGCGAGGTGTTGTCGAACCAATATCGAACGGACCAATTGACCGAGGATATCCACGACCTCAGTTACTTTGCCGACTTTGCCCATGCGTGGGTCTTGCCTGCGGTCGGACTGCTCCTGTTCTTTTTGGGCGTTTCGGGCGTGTCGATGTTCTTCACGCCTGCGGTTCGCCGCTGGCGCTATCGCCGCAGCCTGAAGACGAAGCCCTAAGTTACACCGAATCTCCGACCTGGTCCGTAGCAGAAGTAGAGCCGTCAAGTTCTATTTGTTAAAGTACCGCCGGCGTCCCCGCGAGCCGAAAGAACGGGCCGGGAGGGCGAGCGTCCTCGCGAGCCGAAAGAACGGGCCGGGCGGGCGAGCGTCCCCGCGAGCCGAAAGAACGGGCCGGGAGGGCGAGCGTCCCCGCGAGCCGAAAGAACGGGCCGGGAGGGCGAGCGTCCCCGCGAGCCGAAAGAGCGGACCGGGAGGGCGAGCGTCCCCGCGAGCCGAAAGAACGGGCCGGGAGGGCGAGCGTCCCCGCGAGCCG
>JABWCR010000009.1 GCA_013359125.1 Armatimonadota bacterium
CTTGCCGCTCTCGATACCTTGACGCCGGAGGCGATCGGCATGACTCTGGATACTTCGCTGGGCTGGACGGTGCCGATGACCCGCCTGATGATGCTGCCGGGAACGCACGCCTTCTCCCATGCCGCGCAGATCGACTACCTGCAGACATGCTGGGGCGATCAGGAGGTGCATTTTTGATGACCGCAGATCAAATCCTTAAAGAGATCGAGCCGCTCGGAACGGAGGGCTACCGTCGCGTTTTGCGCAACCACGGCGTTACCGGGCCGCTCTTCGGCGTGAAGGTTGAGGAGCTGAAGAAGTACGAGAAGGCGATTAAGAAGAACTACCAACTCGCGCTCGACCTCTACGATACCGGCGTTTACGATGCGATGTACCTGGCCGGGCTGATCGCCGACGAAACCAAGATGACCAAGGACGACCTGCGCGGCTGGCTCGAAAAAACTAGCAGCGACGCGGTCGCCGAGTTTGCGGTCGCCTGGGTGGCGGCAGACGGCCCGCACGGCTGGGACCTTGCGTTGGAGTGGATTGAAAGTCCCGACGAGAAGGCACAGGTCGTCGGCTGGGGGACACTGTCGAGCCTGGTGGCCGTAAAGGACGACGGCGAGCTGGACATTCCGGCTTTGCGGGGCTTGTTAGAGCGCGTTTCGGCGACTATTCACGCCCAGCCGGACAAAGTGCGGTACAAGATGAACGGCTTTGTGATCGCGCTGGGAAGTTACGTGAGCGAGTTGACCGACGAGGCTCTGCGCGCTGGGGAGGCGATAGGCACGGTGCAGGTAGACATGGGCAATACGGCGTGCAAAGTGCCCTTTGCGCCGGACTACATCCGCAAAGTCGCCGACAAAGGCCGCATCGGCAAAAAGCGCAAATCGGCGAGATGTTGAGGGCCTAACTTACGATTTCTTTGCCCCTTTAGTTCAATGGCCGAGTTCGGGTTCAGCTACGACGCGCTGCTTCGATAGCAGCCATCATCAGAGTCACCAAGAGTCTGAACGCCTCCCCTTGCAATGCCGTCGCCCATGTGGTATACTGAACCATATGGTGCAGTATAGTCAAACTCGCTTCGATGCCTCGTTCGGCGCGCTCTCGGACGCCACCCGACGCGGCGTTCTGGAGCAACTCGGCCGTGCGGACGCTTCGATCACCGCCCTTGCCGAGAGGTTCCGCATGACCCTGACGGGCATGAAGAAGCATGTGGCGGTACTGGAGCGAGCGGGGCTCGTCCGCACCGAGAAGGTTGGGCGCGTGCGGATCTGCAAACTCGGGCGGCGCGGACTGGAAGAAGAGGCGGCATGGATCGAGGGGTATCGCCGGCTCTGGGCCGTGCGCTTCGACGAGTTGGACACTGTTGTCGAGGAATTGAACCGGGAGGAGAAGGAAAATGGACGTTAATAGAGAAAATGAGACCAGGGTGGAGCGGAAGTCCGACTGCGAAATCGTCGTCATCCGCACCGTCAACGCGCCAGCGCGCCTCGTGTTCGAGGCATGGACCAAGGCCGAACTCTTCCGGAGGTGGTGGGTACCCAAATCGTATGGGCTGAATCTGGTTTCCTGCGAGATGGATGTTCGCGCGGGGGGGCGGTATCGTTTGGCGTTCCTCCACGAAGGCTCGACGATGGAGTTCTTCGGCACGTACCTGGAAGTAACGCCCGACTCGCGCCTCGTTTGGACCAACGATGAAGGCGACGCCGGCCAGACCGTTACCACGGTAACCTTCGAGGAAATCGAAGGCAAGACATTGTTGACCGTGAGCAATCTCTATCCTTCGAAGGAAGCGCTGGAAGCCGACGGTTCGACCGGCGCGCTGCCCGAGTCGCTCGACCAGCTCGACGAGCTTCTCGCCAGTTTGGGATCAAGTGCGGAGACAAAATAGCCGATTCTTAAGAGCCGCCATTTACGGCTTCATGCACCAACGACTTGACGTACTCTTGAATCTCGGTGTCAGCGTCTTCGGCCTTCGCCCGGAGTTTGTCGTGGTCTTGGACTTCTTCGCCGCTCCACACAAGATCGAGTCGGCGAATGTCCTCCATGGCAACGTGCTTGTAGTTCACAAGGTCTGCCCAATAGCAGGTCTTGCAAATACTCGCGTCCAGAAGCTCCAGGAAGTTCTTGCAATGCTCGCACGACCACGACTTTGCGCGATTGGCCGATCCACTGAATAACATGTAGTCATCAAGCTTTCTGTCGCCCTCGGCATCTTCACCTGCAACTCGGTATGGAACTCGGTGGTCGACCTGGAGATAGCGGTCCTCGAGGAGTTGTCCGGTAATCGCGCATTTGCTCCCGTCCTTTGCGATCAGTTTTTCCTTGAACTCCTTCGAAATGGTTGTCCTGCCCTGGAAGGTATCTGCCTTGGCGGCCGAAGGATCGCCAAATCGGTACGCGGCAATGGCCCGGTTGTCCTTTCCCTTCGCTTGGAAGGTTTCGATCGGAATCCCGTTGTCTCGCACGTCGCCAATCGCGCGAGGCGGGTGGTTGTAGCCGCAGTGTCCTTGAGTTCCTCGGTTGTTATGAATCCATGCTCAAGAATGTGATCGATGACGGTCTTCGCACGTTTGGCAGTGATTGCCTTTAACCGAGCAACGAACTCAGGTGGTAAATCGGGCTTACTCAACGAACCTCCGCGAACAGATCTGCCTGCCCAACCCGCAATGAAACACGCTCTGGCACCGGAATGTCAAGCCTGCTGCACAACGCGGGAGACAAGTAGAGAGTTTCGCAGGTGTCATCGTTGCGGCCAAGCAAGGTCGCCTGACTCGAACGGCCAACGTGGACCTCGATGCAACGCAACTCAAGGTGATCGGGCAGCGGTTCTCCGCAGCTTTTGTCGCCAAGGTGCCCGTCATAGCTCACCAAGTAAGAGATCGCGCGCGCGTTCAAGCTTTCAAGCCCCGCCACGAAGTCCCTAAACTGAACCGACTCAATGTAACGGGGGGCTCGTGTAACACAGACCCCCTGGTATGGCGGGTCCATGTAGACGAGGTCTGAGGGCCGGACGAGCTGAAAAACCTCTCGGTAGTCTTTGCTCAGAGTTTCCGTGCGTTCTCGCAAAAGCTCCGAGGCTCCCAATACGTGCCAGGCCATGGTCCCAGGTTGCGCACCCTTCCGTCGATTGTCGGAGCTTTGGTTGAATTCGCCGTATGCGTTGTAACGAACGGACGCTTTGACGCAGCGGGCCAGCAGATAGAGAAACCGGGCAGGATCGCGGTCGTTGTTGAAATCGGTGCGGACCTGATCGTAGAACCGCCGCTCATCGCCGAGTTGGTCTGACCAAAGCTCGGCATACGCCTGCATCAATTCCTTTGGGGCAGTGAGGATGCGGTCCCAGAGCGCCATCAACGGCCCATTGACATCGTTCAGGAGAAAACTCGAGGCGCGTCGGGAAGATGCTGCTGCAAGGCTGACAGCGGCGGAGCCAGCAAACGGCTCGACCAGCCGTTCAAAGCCCCTCGGAAAGTAGTTCAAGATGGTCGGTGCCAGCTTGCGTTTGCTTCCCTGGTATGGGATCGGATGCGGGACCCTCATAGTAGTCATCAGTATGCTACAAACGCTCCCGGTTTGAAAGCCATTGCTTCAATAATGACGGATTTCGTTGCGTCCAAGCCGCTCACGGGGCTCTCCCCCATGCTTTTGCCACACACCTACAGGGGGAAGAGGCAGGAACACGAGGGAGCGAGGCGCGCACACCTGGGAGAGGCACAGAAACCCAAGGGCGAGCGACGCGCACAGAAGGGAGAGCGACAGAAATACGGAGGGAAGGGGTAAAATCAACCCACTATGGCCGTCTATCTAGACCTGACCGACTCGCAACGTGGAACGGAGGTTGTTTGGACCGATCTGGGCACCGACATGAACCCGCCCTTCGTGGACAACCGAGCGCCGCTTGCTTCCGGCCCTCCTGAGGAGCGGCGGTATCAGGCGGCTTATGTGGACAACGACGCGGTAACGACCGATTGGTCAGCGACGCTGACGGTGATCGCGCATAGCTAGGGGCGAATGGCGAACTCCACTATTGTTCCGTCTTACGACTCGATGATCGAGCCGACGCTGCGAGCTCTGCAGTTGCTTGGCGGGTCGGGATCCATAGAGGAAATCAATTCTAAGGTAGCGGAGATCATGACGCTCAGCGATGAGGTGTTGGACGTTCCTCACGGAACGACCTCAACTTCCGAGGTTGCGTATCGGCTCGCATGGAGCCGCACATATTTGAAGAAGTTCGGGCTCGTCGAAAACTCGAGCAGAGGAGTTTGGTCGCTCACCACCAGCGGCAAGTCGGCACAAAGCATTGATCCCAGAGAAGTCGTTGCCTTTGTTCGGTCGCAGTTTCCGGGGCGCGCCCTTCCAACACCAGGCGTTGAACCGCCTGATTCGCCAGCCGCTTCTGAACCGACTGAGATTGGGTGGCACGAGCAGTATCTTCAAAAGCTGCTCGCGCTCCCGCCCGCAGCTTTTGAACGTTTGATCCAGCGGATGCTACGAGAGTCAGGGTTTACACACGTCGAAGTCACCGGGCGAACAGGTGATGGAGGTATCGACGGCGTTGGTATTGCTCGTATCAGTGGCTTTCTCAGTTTCAGAGTTTTGTTTCAATGCAAGCGTTATCAAGGAAGCGTTTCCCCGTCCGAGATTCGCGACTTTAGGGGTGCGATGCAAGGTCGCACCGATAAGGGATTGTTTGCCACAACTGGTTCCTTCAGTCAAAAGGCCATCGCCGAGGCGACTCGCGACGGTGCTCCTCCCGTTGACCTGTTAGATGGCGAGCAACTCGTTGAACGGCTGAAGGAACTTGGGCTGGGTGTGAACATAACGATGGTAGAGTCTGTGGAAGTTGATGGGGTCTGGTTGGATTCTCTTTAGGACAATGCGGAAGACAGCTTTCCTTTTCATGACACTCGTCATAACTAACGTGTCGGCGCAGCAGAAGCCAACGACGGGCTACGCGCCGGTCAATGGAATCAACATGTACTACGAAATCCACGGACCGCCTGCCCCGACCATCGGGGACAAGCCGGGAATCGGAAAGAGCGGCGAACCGGTGGTGCTGCTTCACGGCGCGTTCATGACCATCACCAACAACTGGGACGCCCCGAACGGGCAGAACTGGATCGGCGAACTGGCCAAGACGCGACGCGTCATTGCCGTCGAAATGCAGGGCCACGGCCGCACGGCGGACGTCTCCCGAGATTTCACCTACGAAAACCTCGCCGACGATGTGGCCGCGCTGCTCGATCATCTCAAGATCCCGCGGGCGGACCTTATCGGCTACAGCATGGGCGGAGCCGTGGCGATGCAGTGTGCGATCCGCCATCCGGACAAAGTGCGAAAGGCGGTCATCCTATCGTCCACGTTCCGCCCGGACGGCATGGTCGCGGGAGCGGGCGAACTTATCTCGAAACTCACGGCGGACGATTTCAAAGGCTCGCCCCTTGAGACCGAGTACAAGAAGCTAAGTCCGACTCCGGACGACTTTCCCAAGTTCGTCCGGCGACTCGTCGCCATGTTCGCGAAAGGGTACGACCTCGGCACCGACAAGCTGAAGGCCACCAAGGCGCCCATGTTTTTCATCCACGGCGACGCGGACGGCATTCTGCTGGCGCACGTCGCGGAGATGTTTCGGCTCAAGGGTGGCGAGACCCACGGCGACATGGGTCCGCGCTCGTCATCGCGATTAGCCATCTTGCCCGACACCACCCACGTGACCCTGATACAGCGCATGTCCATCATCGTGCCGATGGTGAACGACTTCCTCGACGCGAAGCCGTAGCCGTGCTGCGGCCCGCGGCGGCAGTGTGCGTTGTCGGGGCCGCTATTTGCTGACGGTCGTCTACTGCAACTGCGCCCGTTAGTCCAGGAACTCCGGCCCGTTGGGGCCTGGCTTGTACCGCGGACGCTGGCGAAGGTTGTCTCGGCCCTCGAATCCATGTGTACGAATGTCGCGCAGGTACACCTTGCCTCCGGGCCCTTTGACGAAGCGCAGGTTCGAGTCAGCGCTAATCATGGTACGGGCGACCAGATTGAACATCTCTTGCGGCGTGAGCTGCCAGCGCACGTGGCTCTTCAGCTCGCCGCTGAACGCCATCTCCAACGGGGTCGGAGCTTCAAAGTCGTCCATCTCCTGCTTCAGCCGGTCGCCCAACCGGCGATCTACTTCCGCAGCGATCTCTTCCTCGGTCGGCGCACCTCCGTTGGCGCTCAGCTCGTCGATAACGTCCTGCCGAATCTGCGGCCCTTCGTCCGCCGTAAGCTGGGCGAGCACTTCGTCGCTCTTCGCGTTTCGGTGCGCCTGTCGCAATTCCGCAAGTTCGGTGCCCGAAATGACGAGCACGTGCCTGATCGTGTTGTTTTCCTTATGAACGTAGGCGATAAAGTAAGGGATTGGGTGAGCGACCAGACTGCCATCGGGATCGTTTGCCCGGGCAGCAAACTGCGCGAAGGTCAGGGGGAATAAGGTCGGCTCCTCGGGCGTCGGCGGCACGAAAGTTCGCTCATGGCGGCCGTACGCTTGC
Source organism: Armatimonadota bacterium (assembly GCA_013359125.1). Classification (NCBI taxonomy): domain Bacteria; kingdom Bacillati; phylum Armatimonadota; species Armatimonadota bacterium. The sequence continues at coordinate 6,507 of JABWCR010000009.1, forward strand.
AGCGCGCGATCCGCAAGTACCTGCTCGGCATCCGAAACCTGATAGATCGCCGTCAGAATCGTGTTGTCCTGGTCCCGAAAGTCGTCGCGAATCACGGTCTCCTCCGGCGGTGCCAGCTCCCTTCCGACGAAAGCCTTGCCGCAGAGCATGAAGCCTTGCGCATTGAACTGTGCCTGGCTGGGCTTGACTACGACCTGATGCTTAGTGGCATAGAACGGGTCCCAGCGCCGCGTCTTGACGGTCAGACGATCCGGAATGAGGTCGGCGAGTGTCGCGTCCGCCTTTCTGGCAACCCTGTCGTCATACTTTTCGCCCAGATAGATGTCGGCCGCAATCTGGGCAACAAAGACGGCACCCAGAAAGATTCCCGCCCCTATCGGCCCGGCGAGAATGAAGGTGAGCATGGCTCCCCACAAAGTGAGAAACTCGAACAAGAGATCAACGTCTACGCCGAAGTCGGTGTCCCAGGTCAGCGTGCCGTCGCTCTTAATCACCGGCTTGATGTGGACCGTTACCGTCACGTCGGTCAAGGTTAACTTCTTTGGGTCTCGATACTCGCCATCCATTTGGATGCGCAGACCGTTGATCGGCAGCGGAACTGAGGCTCCGCCGCCAACCCCTGTCCCGAAGGCTTGCCCCACGCTGATGCTGTTCACATTGCCGATGTTCTTGCTCGTGGGGCTGAGGATGTTGGGCCGCAGAATGTGATCGAACCCACCAAGCGGGCGCTTTAGCGCCGAGCGGGAGAAGAGGTCCTTGCCCAGGTCTGCGTAAAGCCCGGGCCTGCTCGCCATCGCAATATCCTCGTCGGCAGGAAGGAAGTTGCGCGCATTGGCGAGGTCGCCCCGCGGGCCGACGAACTGATCGCTCTCGTCGCCATTTCGCAGCCGCACATTGACGTAGATGCCTAGTGCGGCGTCGTGGCTCGCGTCCGCTTCGTGCCAAGCAATCTCCATCTTTTCGATTTGCTTGAACTTGCTCGAAGCCCCCAGGTCGATCGGGCGGTTCACTTCGCCCTGGACTAGCAACAGCAAGGCAGGCTTGTCGAGAAGCGTCTCCTCCTCGATTTTCTGAAAGATGAACGGCTCTGCGACGATATCGACCACCTCCACTACAAATGCGGCTCTCGCCTCCCCATCGAACATGTGTGCGGGATCGAAAGCAAGCTTGATCATGAGATCGATCGGCGCGGGAAACAGATCGGGGCGGTTCAGAACTTCCAGTTTCAGTCGTAGCCGCAGATTTGCTCCCAATGGATGGCCGAACAGGATCTCCGTCTGGAAAGCATCCGGAGACTGCGGTACGTCGGTTAGCGGCTCAATAGGTATCGGATCATACAAACGGTTGAACTGCTGAACCGAATGGAGAATGACCTGCGCGCCATTCTTTTCGAACAGCGTACCTATCTCTCCGGCGTCCACCGCAGTCTGGACAAGCATCCGCAGGTAGTTAGCTCCCAAGAGAGCCTCGACATCAAAGCCGCTTTGCACCAGGTCCTGATCTACAGTTGACATATCGCACGCTCCTTGGGCGCATTGATTTCAAGGCGCCCGCGAATTGCATGGCTAGTCCCTGTCTTCACGAGGTTGCTCCGCCTAAAGCGCCCACGCCGATACAGCCATCCGCGGCGGCAAGGCAAGGGACAGCGGCAGTTGGTTTCCAGGTGGATAGATGCTTCCCCGACAAAGACTTGAATCCTGCCTGGAATGACAGAGGTTCAAAATGGGCTGGTAAGCGGAGTCCGGCGCAGAGCGAGCGCTCCGCTTCCGAACCTGAGGCGTCACATCGTCGGCGATCACTTCGGTGATGGGACCTAAAGGCCCGGCGCTTTTAACCGCCCTCGCGCTTGAACTCGAACTTCCGGGGGGCGCCGCCCTTCATGTAGCCGATTGTGGCGGTCAGGGCGCCCCCCTCGGATAGTTCGTACACGATGCGCTTCGGGTAGTCGTGGCGCGGGTTGTCGAACACGGCGCGCGTCTTGCTCAGCTCGGATAGCACGAACTCGGTCGGCGGGGCGCCGTTGGGCTGCGCGATGTAGACCAGCCCGCCGTCGCGCTCGACGATGCGCAAGAACTCAAACGCGGACATTCTGTCGCGCGAGACCGTGCGCGACACGGCGAGCATGGCGCCGCCTTTTGGCGGGCTCCATCGTTCCTCGAACGAAATCGCGCCGCCCGTGCCCCTGGTTCCGACCCAAGCGCCTTCGAGCCACGCCAAGTCGCCAATCGCGGCCTTGGCCGGCGTGGGCATCGCAATGTCCTGGGGGTGGCGGAAGAGCCCAACCGACCAAACGCCCGGGGTCAGCTCCAGATTGGAGCGCACGATCAGCCCGTCTGCTGTAATGCGGAACTCCCGCTTGATAAGCCTTTCTGGCGCCTGGCCCGCCGCACGAACGAACTCCATCTCGTAGGCGAGCGTGCCGTCCTTCCAGGATGCTCGGTATCGAGTTAGAGCGCCAGCCGTGGCGCCCGCAATTTCGGTGGGAGCGCCGTCGAGCTTGACTTTGACATCTCGGTTGCCTCCGCCGCCATGCCCCCACACGAGAATGATCGCGCTTTCTTCGACCTTGAAGACGAACCTTGAGCTCATGGGCGGATTCAGCTGCTCGAGAGTGCGGCCCTCGGTGCGATCCTCGACAAACACCCACTCGCCGTCCAACGCGCGCAGGTCGTCGGTCTTCGGCGAGGTCTGGGGCGCCGGCCAGGCCGTGCCGATGGTTGCAATGGATGCGACGATGGCAAGGAAAATTGTACAAAGTCTCATAGCACAGACAAGGCTACCCGAAAAAGCAACCAGAAGGTTGCGAATCAACGGATGTGCGCCGCGCTCACGGCGCCGGAGCTGTATGAAGGGATGTCTGTTCTCTGTTGGGCGCCCACCAATGGACGGATGACCCTGGCCCCGTGATTTATGAGCCTAACTTCCCGCTAACGGCGGCGAACAGGCCGACGGGGTTGAGCTTTAGCTTGACATTCGGACAGATGTAAAGCGACGCCTTTTTCTCCGCATCTGGCCAGGGGACGAGCGCTTTCTTCACCTTGGAGCCGACGAACAATCGCGCACCGCCTTCCGCTCCCTATAGACCGACATCGCGGCGCTCCAGGACGATCCGCTCCCTGCGCAGGAGACACAATTCTTCAAGCCCGCAGAGTTCTCTCGCGCTGGCGCAAGTTACTTGGGCTGGGGAACGATCCGCAGATAGGGGCGGGGCGCGTCCCAACCCTCGGGAAACTTCTGTTTGGCCTCTTCGTCTGAAACCGACGGCAAGATGATGACGTCGTCCCCGCTCTGCCAGTTCACGGGCGTGGCGACCTTGTGCTTGGCCGTGAGCTGCATCGAATCGAGCACTCGAAGCACCTCGTCGAAATTGCGGCCCGTGCTCATGGGGTAGGTGAGCATCAGCTTGATCTTCTTGTCCGGCCCCACCACGTATACGGTTCGGACCGTCTGATTATCGGCGGCCGTGCGTCCCTCGCTGGTGTCGCCGCTCTCCGCGGGCAGCATGTCGTAAAGCTTGGCGATCTTGAGCTCCGGGTCGCCGATCATGGGATAGGTGACCTTATGGCCTTGCGTAGCCTCGATGTCTTCCATCCATCTGTTGTGGCTACTGACGGGATCGACGCTCAAGCCGATTATTTTGCAGTTTCGCTTTTCGAATTCCGGCTTCAGCCCGGCCATGTAACCCAGCTCCGTGGTGCACACGGGGGTGAAGTCCTTGGGATGAGAGAACAGGATGGCCCAACCGTCGCCGATCCACTCGTGGAAGTTGATCGTGCCCTGCGATGTTTCGGCGGTGAAATCGGGAGCCTCGTCGTTTATGCGTAGCATTTCTTTAATCATCCTCCCTGGCGCGCAACGGTTGTGTTCGCCCTTAACGTGGCGACGTCCGCGCCGTTAAACTGATTCTCTGGACGACGACCATATCCTGCCAACCGGCGGTTAACGCCGTCGCAGGGCTTGCGGCCTACTCGCCCTCTCCTTGGTATTCGTTTCCGGTCGGATCAGTGATTCGCCATCACGTGCTCGATCTTCTCGGTTACTCGGAAGCCGCGGCGCAAGAACTCCTTGACGTATTGGTGCCCGGTCATGGTCTGCTCGTAGGGCACCAAGCCCTTGGGCGTTATGCCGTTCGCGATGCCTTGCGCAATGATGGAGCTGGCGAAACCCGTCATTCGCTCCATCGCGCTAAAGCCGGTGTCGTCGTCGTGATAATCGATGATGCTGAGGCTGATCTCGTAGGGACGCTCGTCCTTCTTGCCCCGCCCAAAGGCGTGCACCACGATCAGGTCCTTATCCTCGGGAAAGCGGATTTTGTCGGGAATGACTGCAGCAGCCACATCGCGGGGGGTGATGGCGCATCCGTCCTTGCCGATCGGATGCTCGTCGAAGAAGCCCAAATCGCGCAACGATTGAATCGCCTGCCAGTGCCCGGGATAGCGGAGCGTTTTGTAGTTGTAGTTTTTGACCTTGCCCATTAGCGTGTAGGGCGCGGTGCTGGTGCCGCCCGAGGTGGAGGCCGCCTCCAGCACGCCCAAGGGCGCAATCTCCATCGCCTCTACGTCGTTCAAAGTGGGCACCATCACGATTTTGCCGTCTTGGATGGTGTGCGCCTCGCCGGTGTATTCCGAGATGACGCCGATAATGTTGAAGACTAGTTTGTATCCGAGCGGCGGTCGGGGAGTTTGGGGCAGGCCTCCGCATCGAAGGCGAATCTCGTCGCACTCGTCCATGTTCTCCATGCAGTACAGGCCGAGATGGTTGACCATTCCAGGAGCGAGCCCGGTGTCGGGCACTATCGTGATGCCCGCATCGACCGCCTCCTGGTTGCGTTTTCTAAACTCGAACCAGAACCAGTCCGGCTCGTTGCCCATATCGATAAAGCTGACCTTGTGCTCTAAGGCTTTTTCGGCCAGTCGCTGGTTCAATTGCCACGGCACCGCGCTGACGATCATGCCGCATTCGGCGTAGAACTGGGCTATTTGATCGTCGTTCGTAACGTCCAAGGCTCGCGGTTCGACGATCTCTCTGCCGACTAGTCGATTGACCTTGTGCGCTTTGGATCGGGCCAACTCTTCGTTGATGTCGGCCAAGAGAATCTTATCCGGATTGGCGAATTGCGCCAAATCGTATGCGACGGCGGGGCCCTGCATGCCCGCGCCCATTATTCCGTAGGTAACGCCCATATTGTTTGCCTCCTCGCAAAGAGAACCCCCGAGCCGTCGCGGCCCGAGGGAACATCGATATTATACCCGCCGGGTAGAATGAAGCCCCGGGAGGCCAAGGTGCAGAAGAAGAGCATCCGAGATATAGAATGGGCCGGCAAGAGGGCGCTGGTTAGGGTCGATTTTAACGTTCCGATGGAGGATGGCGCGGTTTCGAACGACCGTCGAATCCGCGAGGCCGTGCCCACAATCTGGCATTTGTGCGAGGGAGGCGCTTCGGTCGTACTGATGTCTCATCTGGGCCGTCCAAAGGGTCGAGACGAAAGTTTGAGCCTGGCTCCCGTGGCGAAGCGCCTGAGCGAGATTTTGGGCAAGCCGGTGCATTTTGTCCGCGAGTGCATTGGAGAAGAGGCCGAGCAAGCCAGTTCGTCGCTCAAGGCGGGCGAGATCTTGCTGTTAGAGAACCTTCGGTTTCATCCCGAAGAGGAGGCGAACGACCCGGGCTTTGCCGCGGCTTTGGCCAAGCATGGCGATCGCTATGTGAACGATGCGTTCGGCACGGCTCATCGCGCTCATGCCTCGACGGAAGGCGTTGCGCGGCTCTTGCCCGGTGTGGCCGGATTCTTGATCGAGAAGGAGCTTCACTATTTGGGCGGGGCCCTGAGCCAGCCTGAGCGGCCTTTCGTCGCCCTTTTGGGCGGGGCGAAGGTCAAGGACAAGATCGCCGTGATTGAGAACCTCTTGCCGAAGGTCGATCGGCTCTTGATCGGCGGGGGCATGATGTTCACCTTCTTAAAGGCCAAAGGGTACGGGATCGGACGGTCGCTGTTGGACGAGGAGCGATTGGATTTCGCGCGCTCATTGGTCGATGATCCCAAGATTCTGCTGCCTGTTGACTGCGTCGTCGCGAGCGAGATTTCGGACGAGGCGGCTGCCTCTGTCGTGTTGGCGGATGCGATTCCTCACGATCAGATTGGGCTGGACATAGGGCCAAAGAGCGTCGAGGCGTTTGCGAACGAAATCAAGGGCGCGGGCACGGTGGTGTGGAACGGCCCGGTCGGCGTGTTCGAGAAGAAGCCGTTTCAAGCGGGCACTCTCGGCGTCTTGCAGGCGATGGCGGAGTGCAAGGGCACGACGATTTTGGGCGGAGGCGATACGGCGGCCGCTGCCGAGCAGTTTGAGTTTGAAGACCAGATGAGCCACATCAGCACGGGGGGCGGCGCCTCGCTAGAGTTTATGGAAGGGCGCGAACTGCCGGGCATTGCCGCGCTGAAGGACAAATAGGAGACCGAACATGACGACCGATGCGATTCGAACACAAAGGTACGGCGACTTGCGCTCTGTCGATCCCGCTATTGCGGAGATCATCGAGAAAGAAACCCTGCGACAAGAGCGCAACTTGGAGCTGATCGCGTCGGAGAACGTTACCAGCCGCGCCGTGCGCGAGGCGGTCGGATCGGTGATGACGGACAAGTATGCCGAGGGCTATCCCGGAAAGCGATACTACGGCGGTTGCGAGTTTCACGACGAGGCTGAGAGTTTGGCGATCGAACGCGCTAAAGCGCTTTTTGGCGCGGAACATGCGAACGTGCAGCCCCATTGCGGCGCATCGGCGAACATGACCGTGTTCTACGCTTTTATGACGCCGGGCGATGCGTTTTTGGGCATGGATCTGGCGCATGGCGGACATCTGACGCACGGCAGTCCGGTCAACTTTTCTGGACGGTTGTACAAGGCCGTTCATTATGGGGTAAGCCGAGAGACCGAGCAGTTGGATTACGATCAGATTCGATCGTTGGCGAGGGAGCACAGGCCAAAAATCGTATTGGGCGGCGCGACCTGCTATCCGAGGGATATCGATTGGGCGGCGCTGAGAAGCATTGCGGACGAGGTCGGCGCTTATCTGATGGTCGATATGGCGCATCCGGCGGGTTTGATCGCCGCGGGCGAGTACCCAAGCCCCGTGCCGTTTGCCGACTTTGTAACCAGCACGACGCACAAGACCCTAAGAGGGCCGCGAGGCGGATTGATATTGTGCAAAGCCGAGCATGCGCAGGCCATCGACAAGAGCGTGTTTCCCGGTTTGCAGGGAGGGCCGCTGATGCACCAGATTGCGGGCAAGGCGGTCTGCTTTCACGAAGCGCTCCAGCCCGAGTTCAAATCCTATCAAAAGCAGGTAAAGGCGAATGCGCGGGCGTTGGCCGGCGCGATGGCGGAGCAAGGCTTTCGCGCGGTCAGCGGCGGCACCGACAGCCACTTGGCGCTGATCGACCTGACGCCGTTCGGCATCACCGGAAAGAAGGCGCAAGAAACCTTGGACAGAGCGAGCATTACGGTCAATCGCAACATGATCCCGTTCGATCCGCAAAAGCCTTTTGTTACCAGCGGCATTCGGATCGGCACGCCGGTCGTAACGTCGCGAGGAATGCGAGAGGGCGAGATGGCCGAGATCGCGCGGCTGATCGCTCAGGCGCTTCGCGACCCGGATAGCGAGGAGAATCTTAGCCGGACGGCTTCTGCCGTGCACGAGTTGACCGCTCGTTTTCCGGTTCATTTGGACGCATGAGGGACTTTCGTCCTAAACTTTGCCCCGCTCATTTTCGTATAATGAGTCAGAGGCGGTTTGACGGAGGCGGCGCCGCTCGGGGGCGGATGCGCGAAGGCGCGTCCAGGCTGCGCTGATGGCTCTGCGCTCCGCCGGAGCCGAGCGGATTGTTCTGGTCGGCCCGATGCTCTGACTGCAGAGGGGCGAGGGTCGGCCTTTACTTCTTGTCTCTTCGGATAGGATCGACGATCACGCCGTCAAAGACAGCCACATTCGATTTCACTCGGCAGCCTTCGCCGACGATGCATCTGACTAGTTTGGTATCTTCCATCACCACGGCGTTGTCCCATAGGATGCTCTCTTCTACGTGGGCGCCGCTCTCGATAACGCAATTTTCTCCGATCACGCTGTCGGCCTCGACGCGAGCGCCCGACATGATCTTGGCGCCGTGCCCAATGACGACCGGATAGCCGACGTGCGCGTCGGGCGCAATCTCGACGTTGTCGCCGACCCAAACGTACTTTTGCCGCTCCTTGTAAGGAAATTGCATTTGAACCCTGCCCTGCATGGCATCCAGGTGCGCCTGACGATAGGTTTGCAGGCTGCCGACATCTTTCCAGTAGCTGGAGGTGAGGAAGCCGTACAGCGGCTTTTTCTGCTCGACGAGCAGGGGCAGCAGGTCCTTGCCATAGCCGTAGGGCGTTCCCCGAGGGATCAGGTTAAAGATGTCCGGTTCGCAGACGTACATGCCAATGTTGGCGGAGTTGGAGAAGATCAGCTCGCCTTTTGGCTTCTCTAAGAATCGAGTGATACGGCCCTTCTCGTTCAGGAGGGCGATTCCGTATTCTGAGGGGTCTTCCACCAACGAAAGCGCGATGGTAACCAAGGCCCGCTTCTCGGTATGAAACTTCATCAGTTTGGTCAGGTCGAGGTCGGTCAGATCGTCCGCGCCGATAACGATGAAGGTCTCGTCAAAGAAGTCCTCGCAACGTTTGACGCTGCCGGCGTCTCCCCAAAGCTCCTCTTCTAACGAGTAGCGAATCTTGACCCCCCACTTGGAGCCGTTGCCAAAGTAGTTTTTGATCATTCCGCCCATATAGTGCAGATTGACCATGACCTCGCTAAAGCCGTGGAGTCTCAGGAGGTTGAGCAGGTGCTCCATGACGGGTCGGTTGATGACCGGCGCCATGGGTTTGGGCAGTTGGCGGGTAAGGGGATCGAGCCGCGAACCGACGCCCGCGGCCAACAGCATCGCCTTCATTTAGACCAGCGCTCCCGAAGGAGCGTACTCCAGAATCTGTTGTGCCGCATACGTAATCTGATCTTCGGTCAGTTGCGCGTGGATCGGGAGCGAAAGGACTTGCAGGGCGGCTTCTTCGGATCGCTTGAACTGGCCCGGCTGATAGCCCAGAGAGCGATAAGCGTTTTGAACGTGCAGCGGCACCGGATAGTAGACCGCGCTGTCGACGCCGCGCTCCTTGAGCCAATCTTTCAGGCCGTCTCTATCAGGATGTCGGATGGTGAACTGGTGATAGATGTGGTAGTTGAACGGTTCGACATAAGGCAGTGCGATGCCGCTGTTGGCCAAGAGCGTGCGATAGAGGGATGCGTGATAGCGCCTTCGCTCGTTCCATTCTTTCAGCTTGGCCAGTTTCACGCTTAGAATGGCGGCTTGAATCTCGTCCAGGCGCGATGTGTAACCGATGTCGTTGTAGTAGTAGGTGCCGCCGACCGTTCCGTGAACGCGCAGACTCTTGATTCGGTCGGCGATCTCGTCGTCGTCGGTTACCACCATTCCGCCGTCGCCCGCTGCGCCAAGGTTCTTGGTGGGGAAAAAGCTGAGCGTGGCGGCATGGGCAAACGCGCCGATCGGCCGGTCGTGATGGAGCGCGCCAATGGATTGCGCGGCGTCTTCTATGACCTTCAGGCCGCGCGCGTCGGAAATCTCTTTGATTCGCTTCATGTCTGCGATCTGGCCATAGAGATCGACCGGCAGGATCGCCTTGGTGCGAGGGGTGATGGCCGCTTCCATCAAGTTTGGATCGAGGTTGAACGTCTCTGGGTCGATATCGACGAAGACGGGTCGGGCGCCTAAAAGACAGATGGCTTCGATGGTGGCGACGAAGGTGAACGGCGTGGTGATGACCTCGTCGCCGGGTCCGATGTCGATGGCCCGCAGGGCGAGCTTGATAGCATCTGTGCCGGAATTGACCCCGATGGCGTGTTTGGATTGGCAGAGGTCGGCCATTTCGCTTTCGAACTGAGCGTGGCGCTGGCCCATTACGTAGTATCCGCCGCGCAGCGTTTCTAGGACTACCGATTCCAATTCTTGCGCCAATTGTTGATGCTGGCGCTGCAGATCGACCATTCTTACTTGCACGGCGGGTCGTCCTCCTTAGATACCCAGGGCGCTATGAGCTTCGATGCGACTGTCTGCGGCCAGGACGACGTTGGCAGCGGTTGTATGCTTTCCGATCGCGCATCCATCGTCCACAATGCAATTTTCCAATATCGATCCGTCCGCAACCTTGACACGGTCGCCCAGTATGGCTCCGCTGAGGCGACAGTTCGTTCCGATTCGGCAGTTCGAACCGAGCACAGTATACCTGTCGAGGGTCGTGCCAGAGCCGATTTTGCAGCCGTCGCCGAGGCAACAACCGGTATCTATACGGGCGTCCGGCGCAATCGTTTCATCTTTGCCGCGCCAGACGCCGTTTTCCAACTGGCCCGCTGGAGACAGAGCGGCTTTGACCTCGTTGCTGAGCAGCGCTCGGGTGGCGGCGACATATTGCGCCGGGCGGCCGATATCGAGCCAGTAGCCTTCGCCCGGGTAGCCGACGATCAGGACTCCTTGAGAGAGCGCCTGCGGGTAGAACTCGCGTTCGATGCTGCACTTTCTGAGCGGGATCTGCGCGATCAGATCGGGCTCGAGAATGTAGATGCCCGCATTGATGTAGTCAAAGCCGTGCTGTTTTTCGCCACGATCGGCGGCTCGCTTCTGTTCATCGGTCGGTTCGTCGAAACTGAGAACCTTGAAATCGTCGTCCACCGAGATGACGCCGTAGGGGTGCGGGCGCTGAACCTTCTTGAGCGTGAGCGTGGCTTTGGCCCCTCGCTCTTGATGCGACTTCGCAATCGCGCCGATGTCGAAGTCGGTCAGGATATCGCCGTTGAAGACGATGCACCGATCCGGCGGAAGCCCCTCGACCGCGTTGCGGATGGCGCCCGCAGTGCCCAATGGCTCGCTTTCGACGGCGTAGCGCATTCGAACGTCAAACGCAGAACCGTCGCCGAAATGGGCTTCGATCGCCTCTGCCATGTAGTTGGTGGCAAATACTACTTCGTCGGCGCCCGCAGCGCGCAGTTGGGCGACTTGGTACTCTAGAAAAGGTCGATTGGCAACTCGGATGAGCGGTTTGGGGCGGCGGAGGGTAAGGGGGCGCAACCGCGTGCCCATTCCGCCTGCAATAATGACCCCTCTCATCGATGATGCTCACTGAAGATTCTACCCATCGCTACTCATTTTGGCGGTTTTGGGCAATGCCCCTACAACGGCGAAGTAGAGTCCGGTCAGCACGATCGCGCCGCCGACGAACGTAACGGCAGTAACCGGTTCGGAGAGCACAATCCATGCAAGAAGCGCGCTTAGAATCGGCTCGCCCAAGAGACAGGCAGAAACCGTTTGGGCGGGAAGAGTGCGCAGAGCGAGGTTGTAGCTAGAGTGGCCGATGATCTGCGGGAAGAGCGCGAGCAAACCTAAGTAAAGCATCGTGTTGGCCGAATAGCCGACTAGCGGGGCGCCCGACGCGACGGCGAAGAGGGCGCCAAAGAAAGCCGCCGTGCCATACAACGAGACCAGATAGACGGGCACGGGGACTAACCCGATGCGAAGGCGACCCGCGAGCATGTATCCCGTGGCTGTTACAGCGCCGATTATGGCCAGGCCGTTGCCCAGTAGCGCGCGGGGCGTCGCGCTAAAGTCCCCCAAGCCCACGATCACCGCGCCGACAAAGGCGATCGCGATACCGATTGCAGCGCGAGAAGAGATGCGGTCGCCGGTGATTCTGGGCGCGATGAGCGCGGTCCAGATAGGGGTCGTGGTCACCAAAACGACGCTGGCGGCCACCGTCGTGTATTCAAGAGATGCGATCCATGCGGCAAAGTGCACCGCAAGGAAGAATCCGCCGGGGAGGCCGATGAACCATAGGCGAGGGTTCATACCTCTTGCGGCGCGAAGGGCGAACGGGAGGAAGAAGAGCGTCGCGATGCAGGGCCTCCAAAAGGCTGCGGCGAGAGCGGGCGCCTCGGAAAGTCGAAAGAAGACGGCGCCGGTGGAAACGGAAAGCACGGCGGCGGTGAGGATGAGGGCGGGCGGCATTGCGCTCTATTGTGATGCTTGGGCGGCAAGATTTCGGCATTCCGCGTCGAAATCAAACCCCATGAAAGCCATCCCCCTGTTCTTGCTATTGTCGACCTTCGCGTGGAGCCAAGGAGATTTGGCCAAGGAGATTGAGGCGAAGATCGATCAGCCTTGGATCAAGCACGGTCGCTGCGGGCTTCTGGTCGTCGCAATGGATACGGACGAACGCATCTATCAGCGCGATGCGGCGCACGTCCATACGCCCGCTTCGAATACGAAGCTGGCGACATCGGCGGCGGCATTGCGGGCGCTGGGTTCGGAGTATCGATACACGACGAAGCTGATCGCTAACGGCGAATTGATAAATGGCGAACTCAAGGGCGATTTGGTCTTAGTTGGCGGCGGCGACCCGACGCTGGTTGCGGAAGACCTTAAGAAGATGGCCGAACAAGCCTATGCGTCGGGCTTGCGGAAGGTTTCCGGCTTTCTGACCTACGACGATGGTTTCTTTGACGCAGAGCGGTACGGATTTGGATGGGATATCGACGACGAGATGTACGCCTACCAACCGCAGATCAGCGCGTTGATACTGGATCGGAACGTGGTTACGGTTCGAGCCGAAGCGACGGCTGTAGGCGAACCGCCCAAGATCACCATTTCGAACGGGGGCCCGAGCCTGGTCGTACGAAACTTAGCGGTAACGAGCGCTCGCGGTTCGCGCAACTCCTTATCGATAACGCGGATAAGAGCGCAGAACGTGTTCGAGGTCAAGGGGTCGATCCCGCTTGGTGCAGATGCGGTTAGCGTTCGGTTGTCGGTTGAAGACCCCTCTTTCTATGCGGCTTCTATCATGGCAATGCTATTGCGAGACGCTGGGATCGAGATTCCTGCAAGACCGGTCGCGGCGTTGGCGCCATCGGCAAAGGGGAGCGCCATCGCCGAACATCGGTCGCCGCCAATGAGCGTTATTGTGCGCGAACTGAACAAACCGAGCGACAACCTGATCGCCGAGGCCCTGATCAAGACGATCGGTCGCGAGAAGGGCGGCTCTGGCAGCACGAGCGCCGGGTTGAACTACGTCAGGTCGTTCTTGACGGAGATTGGAGCGCCTGCCGGTTCAGTGATGCTTCAGGACGGCAGCGGCCTGTCTGGAGTGAACGCCATCAGCCCGGAAGCGCTCTATATCTTGCTGAAGCACATGCAGTCCTCGCCGCATCGTCAGGCGTTCGAGGATTCGCTGCCGATCATTGGGGTCGATGGGACGTTGCGCAATCGATTGGCCAATTCGCCCGTCAAGGGCAAGTTTTTGGCAAAGACGGGCACGCTGTTCCGGACGAGCGCGGTGTCGGGCTATCTGACGGCCAAGAGCGGGAAGCGGTATATCGTGTCGATCATGATGAATCACTTCGATGCGCCAGCCTCTCAGGCTCGTCAGCTCCAGGATCAGCTAATCGAGCTGCTGTATGAAAGGCTGTAGCGCATCCGCTAATTGGAGGGCCTTTGCGTTCTCCCGAAACTCCTCGGGCGCGCTGCAACCGACCAGCGCAAAGAGATTGAAACCTTGGGCGAACGCCCATGCGAGCGCGATCTGAGCCGCAGTCAGCCCTCGTTCGCGAGCAACCTCTTGAACCCGGTCGAGAATCTGAAAGTTCTCCTCGACGCAGTACGAATCGACGCAGAGCTTATCCAAGTAGCCGTCAAATTCTGCGAGGTTGTCGCGTCGGAATCTGCCTGAGAAGAAGCCGCCCGCCAGGCTGGACCAGGCGAACAGCGGCATCTGGTTGGCACGGTAGAACTCCTGGGCCTCTGCGTCGCCCGTGATGGTAACGCAGCCTTCCCAAGGCGGTTTGACCTGTTTGGCCAGGCTAAAGTGCGGGCTGGAGGCAGCGAACGGGGTCTTGCCCTTTTGTTCGGCATACTCTTTCGCAGATTGGATGCGCTGATGAGTCCAGTTTGATCCGCCATAGGCATCGATCCGGCCCGCTCGTTTCTCGTCGTCTAAGGCGCCCACGATTTCATCGATAGGCACGGATGGATCGTCTCGATGGAGCAGATAGAGGTCGATCTTGTCGAAGCCGAACCTCTCCAGCGATTCGGAGATGTCGGATCGAATGTCTTCGGGCGTTACTCGGTTGCGTCCATGCATGGGGTGCGCGCCTTTGCCAAGGACAACGACTTGGTCTCGGATATTGCGCGTCCGTATCCATTCGCCGACCGTGCGCTCGTTGTCGCCGTTGCCGTAAACGTGCGCCGTGTCGAACGCGGTACAGCCTTGTTCAAAGATCGCATCGAGCAGGCGAAAGCCCTGCTCCTTCTCCGCGCTGTTGATCATCACTGTGCCCTGCACAAGCCGCGAAACAGGTTTGTCGATCCCGGAGATTTGGCCGTAGATCAAGACTACTCCCCCGGATAGCGCACGCCGATCTGGTTGCGAATCTCGTCCATCGTTCGAGCGAGGATTAGGCTATCGCCCCATGGCATCAGAGGATGTTCCAACAACCCTTGTTCCATGGCCTCCATGGCGGCCGTGGCCTCGTACTGATAGCCCGTGCTCTCGAACGGTCGCGCCGTCGTTACGGCGTCTTTGCCCTGAACTTCGATGGTCAGCAGAGTCGCTTTCCAGAAGGGTCTGTGCAGTCGAATCAGGCCGTTTTCGCCGACGATCGTCGCCTCCATGGGCGTCGTGGCGCGGATGGCCGAAGAGAGGCTGGCCATGGCGCCGCCGGGAAATCCGAGGTTGAACAGGGCGATCTCGTCCGACCCGGTGGGCGATAGATTGGCTATGGCTTGCACCCGATTGGGTTCGCCGAACAGTTGCACGGCCAACGCGAGCGGATAGATTCCCACGTCTAATATCGATCCGCCGCCAAGATCAAGATTGAACAGACGGCCTTCGGGGTTGAACCCTGCTCGAAACCCAAAATCTGCGTAAAGCGCCTGCAACGGGCCTATCGCGCCTTCGTCCAGCCAGGCGCGAACCTGATTCATCATGGGGAGAAAGCGCGTCCACATGGCTTCCATTAGAAATCGCTCGTTCCGTTGGGCGGCGGCGATCATGCGCTCGACCTGCTGGGCGTTGATGGCCAGCGGTTTTTCGCACAGCACGCCTTTCCCGGAGTCCAAGCACAAGATCGCATGTTCGCAGTGGCCGGTATGGGGCGATGCGATGTAGACGATATCGATGTCTGGGTCGGTTGCCAAGTCTTGGTAGCTTCCGTAAAGCCGTTCGACGCCGAATTCGGCTCCGAACGCATCGGCCTTCTCTTGAGATCGCGAGGCGACGGCGAGAAGTTTGGCGTTCGGTGCGAAGACAAGGCCCTGCGCGAACTTGCGAGCGATGTTTCCGCAGGCCAAGATGCCCCAATTGGTCATAGGCTGGAGTTTACCCCCCTCTAAACTCTATCATCTTCGCAGAAAAACGCCGGGCGAGAGATGCGCCGCGCGACTTGCCCAGCACGCAGACTGCAGTCGCGATAGGATCGGAGAACAGACCCGATAGAGCCTCTACCGTGGCCTGAACCGGGCGAGACAGCCCCAAGCCGGTGCGAGGGTCGAGTATGTGCGCGAACCTTTGGCCGCCAATCTCCACGAACTGTTCCGAATCGCCCGAAGTCGATAAGCCGCAGCTATCCATGCGCAAAGAGCGTCCAGACCCGGCTCTTACCTTCCAGCCCGGTTCGAACGGCGGCGCGCAGCCGAATCTCAGGTCGCCTCCCATCTCGATCATGGCTCGATCGAATCCGTGGCGGCGGAGCGCCATCAGCGCTTCGTCGCACGCAAATCCTTTCGCAATTCCGCCCAAATCGATTCGCATCCCTGGAGTCTCGAGCATTGCAAAGCCTGGACGCAAGCGCAGCTTTTGCCACCCCTTCAACGATTTTGCGGCGGCAAGATCGGCTTCGGTCGCCATCTGTCCCGTCTGCCGCATTCTGCGCCACAGAGCGACCAAGGGCCCTAACGTTATGTCAAAGGCGCCGTTGCTGGCCTGGGCAATGCGCTGACCGACTTCTAAAACTCGGTACAGGTCGCGGCTGATCGCTATCCAACCTTCCCCGGCTCGGTCGCACAAACGCACAACCTCGCTATCTCGCCGATAGTCGCTGCAGACCTGTTCGATCTCGGCGATTCGTCCAAAAGCCGCGCGGGCGGCGCTTTCCGCCAGCCTTCTGTCGCCGCAAAAAAGCACGATCCGAGCCGCGCCGCCCATATGAACCTGGGTATACTCGAACCGACGCAGCCCCATAGCCGTCAAAGAGTCGTGCGAACACCTTGAGAAGATTAGCGACATGATTTTACGAACCCTGCCCCTGATTCTACTGCTTGCCTTATCTCTACCGGCCTGCGCCCAAGGCGAACCGCCCGCCATGAAGCCTTACACCGAGTCTATTCAAGGCACGCTCGTCCGCATCGAGATGGTTCCGATACCGGGCGGCAAACTGATCGTTCCCGATCCCGATTCTCCAACCAAAGAGCGCGAGATCAGCATCAAGCCCTTTTACATGGCTAAGTTCGAGCTGCTTTGGGACGTGTTCGACATCTGGGCGTATCGGCTCGACCAAACAGAGGAAGAGCGCATTCAGGGAGTCGACGCGGTAACTCGCCCCAGCAAGCCTTACGGAGCGCCCGACCGGGGATTTGGGCACCAAGGCTACCCAGCCATCAGCATGAGCCACTTTGCCGCCGACATGTTTTGCCGCTGGCTATCGCGCAAGACGGGTAAGAAGTACCGACTGCCCAGCGAACACGAGTGGATGTACGCCGCCATTGCGGGAGCGCCGCCGTCCAGAAAGCCGTTCGAGCCGAGCGAACTGAAAAAGATCGCCTGGTACTGGGAGAACTCGGACGATAAGACGCATCTGGCGGGCAAGAAGGAGCCGAACAAGTGGGGGCTTTACGACATGTTTGGCAACGCGGGCGAGTGGTGCACGGACGAAGAAGGCGTCGGCATCTTGAAAGGCGGATCGTATCTGAGCGACGCCGAACAACTGAACATCGTCTACGGCCAGCGATTCGAGAAGTCTTGGCAATCGACCGATCCGCAGAACCCCAAGAGCAAGTGGTGGTACTCCGACGGACCGTTCTGCGGCTTCCGCATTATTTGCGAACCGTAGATGGCTTTTGACGTCTGCGTCTATGGCACGGTTTGCCTGGATCGAATGCGCTCGGTCGATCGGCTCCCTTTAGACGGCGGCTACGTCGATATTCTTGAAGAAGTCTTGGCCCCTGGCGGAGAGGCGCTGAATACGGCTGTGGCGCTCTCTCGGTGGGGCGCTCGCGCGGCGCTGGTCGGCAACGATATTGGGGACGACGAGAGCGGCAGAGCCTTGCTCGAAGGCGTTGTCCGAGATGCTCCCAATCTCGATTTGCGCTTCGTAAAGGTTCGACCGGACGCCCAAACCCCCGTTTGCGATTGTTATGTTGCGCCGGACGGTCGCCGCGCCATGTTCGGCCAAGGATTCCGCGCGATGTCGTCGCCCGATGTGCCATCTGAGGCTCTGGACGCGAAACTGTTCACCGCGGAGCCCAATGCTCGAGAAGCGGCGACTCGCGCCGTGTTGCAGGCGTCGGAGAAAGGACTGCCCATCGTCGCGATGGATTTTCATCGCATAGAAGAGGCCGCGAAAAGGGCGACGGTCCTACAAACCTCATACGAACATCTCTCGTTGCCGCCCGATCCGCCTCATTTGATGGAAGCCGCGGCACAACTCCATGCCCGGTTTGGGGCGACGACCGTGATCACCGCGGGAGAGCACGGCTATGTCTGGATCGAAGATTTGATGTATCGCCCGATCTACCAAACGGCCTATGTCGCGCCCAAAGTGATCGATACCACAGGCAGCGGCGACGCCTTTAGAGCCGGCTACATCTTTGCGCATTGGCTCTGCGGCGAATCGTTGCCGGCAGCCTTCAAGTTTGGGGCAGCGGCAGCCGCGCTCAACGCCGCAGAACTGGGCGCCTATGCCGGGATTCCGTCGGAATCCAAAATCCGCGCTTTTATGGTTTCTGCAGGGAACGAGGCGGCACAGGGCGAATAGGGCTTCCAACCCCTTTCGCCATGGCAGCCAACCCTGAACTGGAAGCCGCGCGCAAGCGCGCCGAGGAAACATCCGCCGATGAGGCGCCCCAGTTCGAAGACGGCTTTACTCTGCGAACCTTTGTCGGTCTTCTCTTTATCGCCTTTGTGATGCTGCCGGGCGGCATCTATCTGGGCTTGGTGGCGGGCATGGGCATTGCCGCGGCCGCCGAGTGGGTTACGATCGTGCTCTTTGCCGAGGTGATGCGGCGGTCGTATCAGCCTCTCAAGCGGCAAGAGATCTACGTGCTGTTCTACATGGCTGCGGCGCTAACGGCGGCTGTATTGGCCGATAGAGGTTTGGCAGGCGGGCCGTTGGCCTACAAGATTTGGGATCAGTTTTTTGCCCAATCCGCCCCCGCTGCGCCTATCGTCGAGGAGATTCCGCGCTGGGCCATTCCACATCCCACATCGGACGCAATCACCCAACGAAACCTGTTGCACGGCGACTGGTGGCTGCCAATAGCGCTGTTGGCCGTTATGGAAGTCTTAGGCCGAGCCAGCTGGATGAGCCTGGGCTACCTAATGTTCCGCATGACTTCGGATGTCGAGCGGCTGCCGTTCCCCATGGCGCCTGTGGCGGCAAGCGGAGCGCTGGCGTTGGCCGAGGCCGGGCACAAAGGCGAAAGCTGGCGGTGGGGCGTTTTCTCTTCCGGCGCAGTGGTAGGAATGATTTTTGGTCTTGTTTACATCGCCGTTCCTGTTGTATCCGGCGCAACGCTGGGCGAGGCGGTGCGCATTTTGCCGATCCCCTGGTGGGACATGACGACGACCACCGAATCGATCCTGCCTGCAGCGGCGCTAGGCTTTTCAACCGACTTGGGCAATCTGATGATCGGGTTTGTGCTGCCTGTGCCCATTGTGGTCGGCGCGGCTTTGGGCAGCGTATTGACGACGGTGCTGGGCAATCCGATTCTCTATCATTTAGGGGCCCTTTCTCATTGGAAGGAGGGTTTCCCCGCGCTCCAGACGCATCTTACGGCCAGCATGGACTTCTGGCTGGCGGTCGGCGTCGGCGTTCAACTTTCGGTCGCTGCGTTAGGTCTATGGATGGCGATCAAGGCCGTGCGCGCCTCTCGCGCCGAGCGCACAGGCAGGAAGTTTGGCAAGCCGCCCGCCGGACGCGGCGATCCGCCGTTGTGGCTGCCCATAGTCGTCTGGATCGCCTCGGCGCTCGCCTACATCGCCATCTGCCGGGCACTGGTGCCCGAATTTCCCACCTGGATCGTCGCGGTGTTCGCCCTAGTCTGGAGCCCGCTCAATAGCTACATCTCGGCACGGATGTTCGGGCTTACCGGACGCCCAGTCGCCTTCCCCTATCTTAAGGAGGCGGCCGTCATCACCAGCCGATACCAGCGGGCCGACGTGTGGTACGCGCCGTTGCCTCTATACGACCACGGGCAGGTGGCGCAGCGATTTCGCGAGGTGGAGCTGACCGGCACCAAGTTCTCCAGCATTTTGAAAGCCGAGGTCGCGATGCTGTTCGTGCTTCCGGTCGCCAGTTTTGTCTTTTGGGCGTTCTTCTGGAAGACCTCGCAGATCCCCAGCACGCAGTTCCCCTATGCTCAAAAGTTCTGGCCTTACCATGCCCAGATGGAGGCGGTTTGGAAGCAGATCAACCGCCCCGAGAGCGCAGCGCAGGATTGGCTGCTGAACGCGCTGGAACCTAAGCGCATATTGGCCGGTTTTGGCGCGGGCCTCGCGCTCTACGGGCTGTTCGGCCTGATGAAGCTGCCCCTGATGTTCTTCTATGGCTTTGCGGGCGGCGTGGGACACTTGCCGCACATGATTCTGCCCCAGCTGATCGGGGCGTTCGTTGGCCGGCGGTTCTTTGCCCGACGGTATGGACTGGAAACTTGGTCGAAGTATGCGCCGATCCTTCTGGCGGGCTATGCCTGCGGCGCGGGATTGGCAGCCATGCTGGCCATCTCGCTGGCGCTGGTGGCCAAGTCGGTTTCTTCCCTGCCTTTCTAAAGTTTTTTGTCAACTTCGCTTCAAGCCTAATCTCTGCCGCTAGGGTTGCCAACAATCCCGTATTAAGTCCTAATTGACGGCGTGGAATGAAAGGATACCGACAGGAAGAGCGGTAGAGGTGGGGCGAATGAGAAGGGCATTGGGTTTCTTGTGCATCGAATCGTGGGTTATTCTTCTGCTGTGCGCGGCAGATTTGCTGACGACCCTGGTTTTTCTTCAGAAGGGCATGGCGGAGGAAGGCAACCCGATCATGAAGTTCTATCTAGAGCACAGCGCGCTGGCCTTTATTGCCGTCAAAGGGGTGCTGGTGATCGGCCCATTGGTGATCATCGAATGGGGTCGTCGTCATCGGCCGATCTCTGTGCGAAAATTGGCACGGGTGGCGGCGTTTGGATATGCGGGCATCTATTTAGGACTGTTCTTGCAGGTAAACGGGCCGGAGGTGTTCGGCACAACGGCCTCGGTTCCGCCTTATTTTGAGAATCCCAATTATGCCGGTCCGGTCGATGTCGATCCGGCTTCGATCGACAAGCGCCCTTAGTTGGGGTATTATTGGGTTTGCAGAGCGCGCTCGTAGCTCAGGGGATAGAGCGCAAGGTTGCGGACCTTGAGGTCGTGGGTTCAAATCCCTCCGAGCGCGCCAGATTGCCATTGCCCGGCCCTCGTAGCTCAGTGGACAGAGCGCCGCCGTCCTAAGGCGGGCGTCGGGGGTTCGATTCCCTCCGAGGGCGCCAGTTCTTCCTCCGCATCAAACGTTGGCGTGCTTCTACGTTTCGAGCCTACACTTTCGGGTAAAATCTTGCGCCCAGCGGAGAGGTCGCATAGTGGTCTAGTGCGCCGCACTCGAAATGCGGTGAGGTGAAAGCCTCCGTGGGTTCGAATCCCACCCTCTCCGCCACTGTTCTCTAATTGGGCTTAACTGGGCGAGCGTTCGGATCGGCGCTCAGCATGATGGTAGCGTTGGGCGATTCGGACAGCGCGCGCACCAAGCGAAGTTGCAAAAGATGAGGATTCTTCGCCAAGATTCGGGCGGTGTTGGCCAGGCTTCTGAGGGTGGCGGCCTGGGCGCGCAAGCCAACGCTCGGCAGGGGGTTATTCGTATTCAAAATTGTGCTACATTTTTGCAAAAGGCCGTTCGCGCGCCGCGCATCGCCGCAAAACCCCACATTCCTGCCAGGCTTGACATTGGGAACAAAACGTGTTATACTCTCGGTCAGAATACGTATTCTAAATCATGGCCGAATTGAACCAATTGACCATCGCCAAAATGGCCAAAGTCTCGCAGGCAACCGTCTCGCGAGTGCTCAACAACGACCCGCAGGTCAATCCCGAACTGCGCGCACGGGTGCTCGTCGCCATCGAGACCGTCAACTATGTGCCCAACGCCCGGGCGCAGTCGTTGCGATCCCAGCGAAGCCAGTTGATCGGCCTCGTCATGCATCGCGCGCCCAGAGAACTGGCCGCCGATCCCTTCTTTAGCGCGCTTGCCGCCGCTATATTGGAGCACGGGGGCGCTCGGGGACACCATCTTTGCGTGGACGCCAGCCGAGAGCTGCAATCGCGCCGTGCTATCTACGACGAATTGCTGCGGACCCGACGAGTGGACGGTCTGATACTGGTGGAGCCGGAGACCGAGGACGACCGGATCGCCCAGTTGAACGCGCAAGGCTTCCCTTTTGTGCTGATCGGAAGCTACGACCGCGATCCTTCCGTGCTTTCGGTGGACAACGACAATGCGGGCGCGGCCAAGATGGCCACCGACTATCTGATCTCGAACAAACGCCACCGCATCGCTTATATCGGCGGCCCGCGCGACGTGAACGTTACGGCCGACCGATTGCACGGCTATCAACAGGGGCTGGCGGCGCGCGGCATCGATTTTGATCCCCAACTAGTGGCCTACACCGACTTTACCGAGGAGAGCGGGCATCGCGCCATGCTGGAACTCTTGGAAGCCAGACCGACCGCTGTCCTCGCCCTCGACGACCTCTTAGCCATGGGAGCATTGCGCGCAATTAAGGAGCGGGGCCTAAAGTGCCCCGAAGACGTGGCCGTGATCGGCTTTAACGATTCGGCGATCTGCCAATTTACCGATCCGCCCTTGACCTCTGTCGCAGTGGACATCAACGAGCTGGCTCGCCAAGCGATCGAGATGCTGACCGATGCCATTGAAGAGCGACCCGTTTTGCCAACACGACGCATCGTGCCCGCTCGATTGATCCGGCGCGCCTCCGCCTAAGATGCTTTCAATCATTCTCGGCCTGACGCTGATTCTGCAAGGCGGCCACCGATTTGAGTTCGTCGCGCCAGCCAGCGCGAAGGAAGTTTTCGTCGCGGGCACGTTTAACAACTGGGAATTTCGCAAGAACCCCATGGCTCGTACGGAGGGTCGCGCTTGGACAGCGACGATAGCGCTGCCGACCGGCGCTTATCAATACAAGTTTGTGGTGGACGGCGATCAGTGGCACACCGACCCCAAAGCGCCTGAGATCGACGACGGGTTTGGCAACAAGAATTCGCTGCTGTGGATCGATCCTGGCGGCGCTCCGGCCAGCGCAAAGAGGGGCGACGGGCACATCACCCGCGCGGGGCTCCTGCACGACCCGGCGCTCTTTAAGTACGTCGCTTCGGACGGAAAAAGCGCGGACGTTGCGGCGCGCGCTCGCAAGGGCGATGTGGAGAGCGTCTCTTTTTCGATTGCTACGGGCGACAAGACGACGCTGATCAAGGCCGATCTGGCATCCGAGGACAGCATTTTCGAGTATTATCGAGCGCGATTGCCTCAAGGCCGATCGACTTACAAGATCGTTTTCAAAGACGGCGCGGTTGCGCAAGAGATCGGCCCGTACGACTTCGATCCGGCAAAAGCCAAGCGGATTGTTGTGCCCGATTGGGTTCAAGACGCTGTCTTCTATCAGATTATGCCGGAGCGGTTTGTCAACGGCGACCCGTCGAACGACGGTAAGAACCGCTCGCCGATCGACTTTACCGGCCGCACCGACGAGTTCTTGGGCGGCGACTTTCAAGGCGTTACAGAGCGTTTAGGCTATTTAAGCGACTTAGGCGTTACAACGCTCTACTTTACGCCTATTTTTCAATCGGTAACGCATCATAAGTACGACACGGACGATTACCGACGGATCGATCGGCAGTTGGGCGGGGAGGAGGCGTTCCGTCGCTTCCTACAGCAGGCTAAGTCGCGCAAGATGCGCGTGGTATTGGACGGCGTGTTCAACCATGTCGGCATCGAGTTCTCTGCCTTCAAAGATCTGCTGGCCAAACAGCACGATTCGGCCTACAAGGATTGGTTTCACGTCAAGCAATGGCCGGTGGCGGTCAAGAATCCGCCCAATTACGAAGGCTGGTGGGGCATTGAGTATATGCCCAAGCTCAATTTGGCCAATAAGGCGGCCCAAGAGCATCTGTTCGATGCGATTTTGCATTGGACCAAGAGCGCCGGGCTGAGCGGATGGCGGTTAGACGTGGCGAACGAAGTGCCCGACCACTTTTGGATCGAGTTCCGCAAGCGCGTCAAGGCTGTCAACCGCGACGCCGTGATTATTGGCGAGATTTGGAACGACGCCAGCCATTGGCTGCAGGGCGACATGTTCGATTCGGTGATGAACTATCCTTGGCGGGGCGCGGTGCTGGATTTTGTGGCGCATCGCCGCATCGGCCCGGCGCAGTTCGACCAGCGAATCAAGTGGAGCCTGACCAACTATCCGAAGCCGGTCGTTTATGCGATGTACAACATGCTGGGCAGCCACGACACGCCGCGATTTATGACCGAGTGCGGCGGGGATTTTCGCAAGGCGGCGCTGGGGCATTTGATCCAGATGACCTCGCCCGGCGCGCCTGCGCTTTACTATGGCGATGAGATCGGCATGACGGGCGGCGCCACGCCGGACAATCGAAAACTGTTGGAACTAAACCCCAACGCCCAACAGAAGCGGCTCTTCGAACAGGTGAAGGGCATGATCGCTATTAGGAAGTCGTCGATCGCGCTGCGGCGCGGCGATTGGCGAACGGTTTATACGGACGATTCCGCGATCGCTTATGTTCGGGAACATGGCAACGAGACCGCTTTGGTCGTCGTCAACAACGGCGACAAGCCGACGAAAGTGGCGCTGCCCGAGCCTTTCGGAAGTTCCAAAGGCCGGTTCGCGCTTGACCCGGCAACTAAGATCGAGCGCGCGGGCGGCGCAACTATCATTGAGCTGCCGGAACTGAGCGGCGGCGTCTGGCTGTTCCAAAAAGCGTCGCCGAACCCAAGGAGACACTGATGAAGCGAAAAGGCTTTACCCTCATCGAGCTGTTAGTCGTGATTGCGATTATCGCGATCCTGGCGGCGATACTCTTTCCCGTTTTTGCCCAGGCGAGAGAGAAGGCGCGACAGACCCAATGCGTCAGCAACTTGCGTCAGTTGGGCACGTCGCTTGCGATGTACGCCAGCGATTACGAGAGCCTGCTTCCGGTTTACGTTTGGCCAGAAAGCTACATCATTGGGGCGCGGCTGATGCCGTATATCAAGAACTACGGTATTTTTAAGTGCCCGACCTCGCCTTACGATCAGGGTTCTATGCAGTATGCGCAGCGGGACAACGGCGCTGCGGACTATCTGACCCCGCCTGAGGACGGTTGCATCGGTCTTGGCACATCGCGGGTTGGTCGAGACGGCTACTATCGCGACATCTATCCGCCCATGGATTACCGCAATAACGAGCGGCTGTGGGCCTATCTGCAGACCGATCGTCATGCGCCCTGTCCGGGTCGAGCGCAGAGCGCCCAGCCGGGATTCTCTATCGACGCGGGCAAGATCACCGATCCGGGCAAAGCGATCGCGTTTATCGACTTTCCCAACGCGTTTTTCGAGTGGCCATACGCTCGATTTTGGGGTTTAACCTTTCGGGGTCGGCACAACGAGGGTTCGGTTACGGTGCACGTGGACGGCCATGCTAAGTGGTATCGCTTCCAAGCGCTCTATCCGCGCAGCGTGCAGTGGAGCGGGCAACTGGTCGAATGGTATCTGTGGGGCACGACCGATGGTGCCGCGAGCGTGCAGTAAGGCTACTTGCGTCCCAGTTTGTCGACCAGCCAATCGATCGCCTTCTTGTTGTCGGTCTCTCCCAAGATATGGGCGGCATCGGCCCAGACGATCTCCTTGGGCTCCTTGGCGGCCTCGTGCAGCCGTTTGGCCGCCGCTTCGTTCACCACATTGTCGTTCTTGCCGTTGATGAAGAGGACCGGGCGGGGCGAAATGCGTCCGACATAGTTAGCCGGGCTGACGAACTGAGCGCGGGCGCGCAGTTCCTCTGGCAAGGTCGCGATCATACTTTGAACCACATCGCCGCCCACGCACAAGACGCTGGCCTTGACTCTATCGTCTACTCCGGCTAGGATCGCGCCCATCATGGCGCCCATGCTGTAGCCCAATAGGCCGATACGGTCGTTGTCCACATCCTTGCGCGACTTGAGGTATTCCAGCGCCTGTCGATAGTCCAGTACGCCGCCCTGAATCATGTCGCCCATCGCCGCAACGCCCAAAGCTCGCGAGCCGCTCTGCCGTTCGCCATGGTTGGGCGCATCGAGAGCCAGGACCGCAAAGCCGGAGCGCACCAGACGACGTCCGTACATGTTGATCATCATCTCTTTGCGGCTGGTAAGGCCGTGCAGGAGCAGCACGCAGGGATATTTGAGGTCGCCTTTTGGCCTCAGGAAGAGGCCGGCAACCTTCTCGCCCTTTGCATTGGTGAATGCTATGTGCTGATGAAAGGCCTCTGAATCGTCCTTATCGCTGACTTCGACTTTCAGGTCGGTCTTCGGATCGTACTGGTAGGCGTTCTTGAGGTCGTCCCACTTTGGCTGCGCCCAGCCGATAGCGATGATCGCAACGAGGGCAAAGAGAGTTTTCATGGTTGGTACTTCTGAAGAACAGTCTGATTTCCTGCTTGAAGGGTTTGAGGCGCGAGAGAAGTTTCTCTCGCGCCTCAAGGTTACTGCTTTACGACGGGTCGCTGACTAAGCCAAAGTTCGTCAGAACCACGGCCAAGTCGCTGTCGTCTACCACGCCGTCGCCATTCACGTCGCCGATTGCGACCGCCAAACCAAAGTTGGCCAACACTGTCGCAAGATCTGCGTCGTCAATGATGCCGTTGCCGTTGACGTCGCCATTGATCAGGCTGAAGTTAGTCGTTACGGTGCTTGCCAGATTGGCCACGTTTTGCCGCTGTCGCAGCCACGTGCCGCTCTGGATCACCGCGCTGATCGTTGCGTTGGCGCCGGCCAGGTCGGTCTCGGTCGAGTACGTTCCGTTTGCGCCCAGCACGACGTTGATGACCTGAGAGCCCCCGCCTTGGCGGACCGTCAGCACTGCCGTCAGACCAGCCTCGTTCAGCGAGTAGTCTTGGCAATCGACGGTACCGACCAGTCTCACGCGAAGCACGTTCAGCGTTCCGTTGCCGTTGCTGGGATTGTACATGGCGTCTCCAGCGAACTGAACGTTGATCGTATGAGCGCCCAGAGCAAGGCCCGTCGGAATGACGTAAGACCGAGTTGCCACACCGCTGGCGTTGGTAACCGCGTTGCCCACGTTGACGCCGCCCACAAAGAACGTTAGCGTCTTGCCCGACAGAACCGCCGTATTGTTGGCGTTCCTGAGCGTTGCCGTAAGGTTCACGGTAGCGCCGCGACGACCGTTGACGTTGCTAACGGTTACGGTCGTATCGGCGGCCAGCACGCGAAGGTTGGCATTGCCGTTAGAAGCGGCATGCTTGGCCTCGCCGGCAAACGATGCGACGATCGGATAGTTGCCGACTGCCAGTTCGGGGATGACGTAGCTGACCGTTGCCTCGCCTGTGCCGTCCGTAACGCCCGATCCGGCGTTGGCGCCGTTCACAGTGAAGCTCACGGTGCGTCCTGCCAGCGGCGCGTTGTCGGTGGTACGGAGCAAGGTCGCCGTCAACGGCACGGTCGAACCAATCTGCCCGCCTGTATTGTCCGGCGAGGTGCTGGTCGGCGCTTGCTGGGCTGTCAGCGTGCTGTTGGCGTTGCTCGCATTGTAGTGCGTATCGCCAGCGAACGCTGCGTTGATCGTGTTGGCGCCCAGCGGGAGCGATTCCGGAATGGTGTACGTTCGAGTCGCTACGCCTGAACCATTCGTTACAGCCGATCCGGCGTTGGCGCCCGCCACCGTGAAGTTGATCGTCCTGCCGGCCAATGTGGCGTTGTCGGTCGTTCGTCGCAGCGTGGCCGTCAAATTGACCGTCTGGCCATATTGACCGGCTACGTTATTCGCTGTAACGGACGTGTTCGCCTTGTTGGCGGTCAGCGTCAGACTGCCGGTGTCAGCGTTGTACAGCGCATCGCCCTGGAACTCCAGCGTGATCGTGTTTGCGCCGACGGTCCATGTGTCCAGAACCTCCTGAACCCACGTGGCGACGCCGCTGGCGTTGGTAACCGCGGTGCCCAACAGCACGCCGCTGCGCAAGAAACGGATCGTCTTGCCAGAGAGCAAGTCGTTGTCCGAAGTTCGGCGCAATGTGGCCACCAAGTTCACGTCTTGCCCAAACGAGCCGGCCACATTGGCGCCCGTCAAACTCGTATTCGACTTGCTGACGGTCAGCGTGTTGGTTCCGGTCGAACCGTTCAAGGACGTTGAGTTGGCCGTCTCGCATCGGATAGTGCGACTGCCCACTCCCAAGGACTCTGGGATCGTGTAGCTTCGTGTCGCGATGCCGGATGCGTTGGTGGTCGCTGTTCCTGCCGAGACGTTGTTCACAAAGAACTCGACGGTCATGCCCGATGCTGCGCCTGGCGTATCGATGTTGTTGACCGTGCAGGTGAGCGAGATGGTCTGTCCAATGACGCCCGCCTTTGCATCTACGGTCGTGGTGGTACGATCCTTGTAGTTCGTCTCGGCGACGAAAGTGCCCCAGTTGGTCTGGCTGACCGCGTACTGACCGAAGAGCCAAACGGTGCGGTTGTCGAACGGATCGCGAGCCGCGCCAAAATAGTCGCCCCAGCGATTTCTGCCGAAGGTATCCAGCACTTGGTAGTTAACGGTGCTACTGCGCACGGTGGCGCTGCCATCGTTGGCCGCCGCGCCGCTTCGCACGCCCACTCGCCGCATCTGGACGTTGGTGCCCGTCCCCGAATAGGCGAACGACAGAATAAAGTCGCCGTCGGTCGTGTTGGCGCCGCCCGGATAGAAGTAACTGGCCGTGCTCGCGCCCAAGCGAGTGTCGTGGTTGACCGCCGTATTGCCCGAGCTTGGATTGACGATCAACAGTCTGACGACGGATTGGATGTTGCCGCCGCCATAATCAAATCGCTCGTTGAACGTCAGATACGAGATGTTGTTGGAGTGCGTGCCGCTGAGCAATCGCGTGTCGATCGTGTCCAGCGCCTGCAATCCGGGCTGCGGCGCATTGGGCGGATTGGTATACGACGCGATCGTGTCCACCTCGGCCGCCAGATTGGGCCCGTTAGCCCATTGATCGGCCCAAGTCGCCCCGGTCGGCCACGTTATTCGACGCGTGGTCAGGCTATTGGTCGCCGCATTGTGCTTGGTGATGTAGCTATAGTGGGTGGCTGCCACGCTCCACATCATGGTCGGCATGATGTAGTAATCGAAGGAGCCGTTGCTGCTCATGTTCCAGTAGTCGTAGCGCCCGGCGCCCAATCCGTTATAGATCTGATCTTTGTTCAGGATCGTGAAACGGCCCGTGTCCAGGCCTCCGCTAGCAGTCGCAAAGCAGCGAGTCGTAACATAGATTGCGTTGTCGTCGAAGCCCAACTGAGGATAGTCCGCCCAAGTATTGAGCGAATTGCCGCCCCAGTTGCCCATGTCGAAGTTGTAGATCCACCAGTCGCCGGTGTTCGCCGTGGGCAGTTCGCCCGCACGGGTAACCGCGATGAGAAGTCTGGTGAACGATGTCGACGCGTTCGTGCGAAGGAACAGCACGATGTATCGTCCTCTCCAAGGATCGTATGCAACCTTGGGGTCGAAGACCAAGTCGCCCAATCCGAAAAAGGTATTGGAATCGAAGTCGGCGATGGCGTTGCCATCTTTATCATAAATGTTGATGTGGTCGTTGACCGCAGTCATCACACGAGTCGGGCCGACCGCAACGTGCGGATCGGGCGGGATGTACTGGCTGCCGCTAGCTTGGTCAAATCGTCGAATGCCTTCCCACGTTCGGAATTGGCGCGGAGCGGCGATGCTAGCCCCATCGACGCCAAGATCGATAGGCATCGGGCCCTCTTGCACGATCTGGCCAGGATCGGCTTCTTCGCCCTTCGGGTTAGTCGGATAGTTGGTAAAGAACTTGGGCAACCGTTGGAAGGTGTGCCCCGAAGCGCCCTTTCCATCTGGGAAATAGGGGTAAGTAACTTCGCCCCTGTGCGGCCCAGGGTTCTGCGGATAGTTTTGAGCATAAACGCCTGAGCAAACGACAAGAACCGCTACCGCCATAGCAGCGGCGCGGAGCGTGCGTGGTTTCATGCTGCCTCCTTTTTAGCCTTAAGGAGCATCTGCCCCTTCGTAATGATTCCTTGGCCTCGGCCTTTGCGAAAAGCGTCATGGCTTCGCCCAAGCGATGGCTCATTCTTTCAAATGCGCCCGCGAGCCGCCTGCGGGGCAACCCGTACCTACAAGTATACACCTATTCTTCCCGATTCCTGCCCAAAAAACTATCGGGTATCATACGACCCCTGCTAAAGAGAGGCAGAAAGACCTATGCGCGCTCCTTTGAAGATCAATCTGAACGATGTCGTCCAGCGTCCGGGCAGACCCGTCGAATGGGAGCTGACCCTTACCCTGGATCGAGAGGAATCTCCCCCTATGGCGGAGCCGCTGACGGGCAAGTTGACCGCAATTTCGGGCGGGAGCATCCTCCGCATCGAGGCCGCCTTTCAATGCGCGATTTGGCTCGAATGCGCACTCTGTACAGGCCGGTTTAAGCATCCGATCGCCTTTCAGTTCGAGGAGGATTATCATGTCAAAGGCATTCCGGCAGGGGTGAACTCGCAGGGATTCGCCCAAATCGAGGACGACGATCCGTTCCCAATCTTCGAAGGCAACGTTCTGCTGGCCGAAGAACTTCTGAGGCAGTATTTGCTCTTGCAAGTCCCGATGCACCCGTTGTGCAAGGAGGATTGCAAAGGCTTGTGCCATCATTGTGGCGCGAACTTGAACAACGAGGCGTGCAAATGCCCGCCCGAACCGAAAAACACGGCCTTTGCGCAGTTGGCCGAAATCTGGCAGCAAGACAACCCGTAGTCATACTGGAGAAATAGATGGGCAATCCGAAAAGAAGACACTCGCACACCCGAGGCGCCAAGCGCCGGACGAATTACAAGTTGGCCGTGCCCGGCTTGAGCCGGTGCAAGCAGTGCGGCGCCGCAAAGTGGCCGCATCGAGCGTGCGCCAACTGTGGAGCATACGGTTCGCTCAAGATCGTACAAGCGATAACCAGCAAGAAGGAAGACTAACCCGCGCAAATGCGCATCGCCATCGATGCCATGGGGGGCGACTACGCCCCAGAGGCCGTCGTCCAGGGAACGTTGGACGCCGCCGGTGTGATCGAAGCGGAGTTGGCGCTCGTGGGCGACTTGGCCAAGATCGAAGCCTGTCTGCCCAAGCGCGACCGGCCTGAATCGCTGGAGATTCACCATGCCTCTCAGGTCGTCGAGATGGACGACTCGCCCGTTGTCGCCGTCCGTCAGAAGAAAGATTCTTCGCTGGTTGTTGCTGCCCAGATGGTCAAGTCTGGCCAAGCCGATGCGCTCGTAACCGTCGGCAATACGGGCGCCGCTGGCGCCGTGTCTCGTCTCATGTGGGGCGCAATCCCAAACATCGATCGACCGGCCATCGCAACGGTCATCCCTACCTATCGCGGCAGCACGGTGCTGATCGACTCGGGCGCCTCGGTCGATTGTTCGGCCAAGCATCTGCTCGATTTTGCGCTGATGGGTCAAATCTACGCTTCCCAAGTTATCGGCATCGAGAACCCGCGCGTTGCCCTGCTGAACATTGGCGAGGAAGAAACTAAGGGCAACACGTTGACCAAAGAAGCCTTCACGCTGATGAAAAGCTACATGGGCGACGACTTTTACGGCAACGTCGAGGGCAAGCACCTGTTCGAAGGCCTGGTCGATGTGGTCGTTTGCGACGGATTTGTGGGCAATGTGCTGCTGAAATCGGGCGAAGGCGTGGCCGAGATGATGATGCGCCTGCTGAAAGAAGAACTGACCGCGCACCCTTTGATGAAGGCGCCGCTCGCCCTTTTGCGCCCTGCGTTCAAGCGTTTTCGCGCTCGCTTGGACTGGCGAGAATATGGCGGCGCGCCTCTATTGGGCGTCAAGGGCGTCTGCATCATCGGGCATGGGCGCTCCGATGCCTACGCCGTTCGTCAAGCGATCATGGTCGCCGCCCAAGCCGTGGCCGGACAGTTAGTGCCCACCATTCACCAGTCGGTGCAGCTGCTTCATCAAACCGAAGCCAAGCGCGCCTAGAGCAGCCCCTTGCCTGAAAAGAGCCTCATCAGAGGCTTGATCAGCTTTGGATCCGACGCTCGAAGCTCCATTTCGAACTCGATCCGCTCGCCCGGCGCGACGTTGGACTCTTTGAGCAGCCAAAACGGATGGCGATACTTGAACGGGCTCAGCCCATCCGCGTTCAACGCCTCTACTCCGGGCGGAAACTCGGCCAAAACGCGAACCGGGCCGCTGATCGGACTCCCGGACCGGTTGACGAGAGAACATTCCAGCACCCAGATCTGTCGAGCGGTATCGTAGCGCTGTACATCGACGTTCAGAATGTGATCCTGCGCGACGGGCGTCGCATAGCGCAAGTTGTAGGTCAGATAGGACTGCAAGGCAACGCTGAACGATCCCGGATCGCCCACAATGTTCGATTGGGTCGGGGCAAACTGGTTCGATACCCAGCTGGCGCCGGGTATGCGGCCGCCGTAGGTTCCCCTCCGCGCATCGGAGGCCGCCAGCGTAATGCCGGTCTCGCCCGTGTTCAAGAGCAGCCCCACCAAGCCGATTCGACCTTCTGACAACGGAGCGCCATAGGGGTAAAGCGCGGACAATGGGATCGCGGCTTCTAGCCCTCTTGGCGGGTCTGTCTTGTTCGGCCTTGGCGAGAAAGCGATTCGCGCCGGTATGCCCGACAAAACCCTTGGGCTGGACGCCGACAATCGAAACGCGCCCGCTTGGGCGCCTACAGTAAAAGGCAGAGCCTCATCGCCGACGCTTCCCGCCTCGGGAGAAGTGTGCAGCGACGAATGCCGAAAGACCGACAGCGCGAACTCGGCGCCAAAGCCCGAGGGCGCAGTCAGGTTAGCGTTAGACAGCAGCCGAGTCGCCGGGCCGCTGTCGTCGTCCATCGTGCCAAAGTGGGATACGCCTCGACCCGAGCCGGGATCGAGATCGATGTAGAGCGCCATGCCGTTTGTTAGATTCTCGCTCAGGTCGACCCGGCCCGCCATCCCCACGTACAAATAAGCCTCGTCGTTATCCACATAGAGAGCGTCGAGGCGATTGGCGTTGGAGCTGGGATTCCGAACCTGCGCGTAGACCGGCGCGCTGTGATCGGTCAGATCGCCGTCGATGAGCATGCCCTTGCGCGGCGGGTCGTAGTAGAACCAAGCTAGAAAATCGGAATAAACCGCGGGGCGGGAGCCCACATCGCGGTAAACCCTTACCCTAAAAAGGTGCAGTCCGGCGCTCAAAACTTTCAGATCGATCCCTTCCAAAACAAACTCGCCGGGATTAAGCCGATCCATCGGCACAAAGCCGTCGCTCAATCCCTCGGGCGTATTGGCCAGCATCGCCCGACCGGCCAGGTCCATGCCAGCGTCCAGTTTGACTACTGCCGAATGGCCCAAGGCGTCGGTGTAAACCCGCACATTGATCTTGCGTTCGCTGACTGTCGCCGCCTCGAAACTGCTGGGCGAAGCATAGGAGCCAGAAGGCAGAGAGCGCTGAGTAAAGGGAATGACTTCGCCGCCCTTGGCCTTAAAAATCTGCACGGGGCGCGTACCGTCCGTCCGAGCCGCCGGCGCCTGAGGCGCATAGAGCACGTAGCCATGGCCGTTGTTCGTCGCCCCCCCGGTCGAGTTGTGCGGCACGCTAATGGTAACGCGGCTATCCGTGCCAACCGTAACCGGCGGCTTTCGACCGCCCAAATCGATCAAAACCGTGCCTGGAGCAAAGGTCGTTTGCACCGTTACCGGAAGATCGACCGAATCGCCCCTGATGTTCAGCCCGACCAACAGCGCGCCCTGACCGTTCACCTGCCTTTCGTACACATAAAGCTGATTGGACGTATGCCGATTGACCAAAGAGCCGCGTGCAAATCGCGAGCGCGCATCCAGCATCCGAACGACCGCATCGCTGCCCTGGCCGAGCGAATCAAATCGGCCAGGCCGCGGAAAATGCCCCGTATCGCTGGGGTTGATGTTGTTGCCGTCGTAATAGACGATCGGTCTGCCCGGACGGGTGAGAAGAAAGGCATAGGCCAAGTTGTTCGAATACGGCGGGCCTTGGTCGTGGCTCTGGACGAAACCCACGCCTAAATGCCCCGCCGCGCCGCCATTTTGATACGTCAGCCCAGTGCCGGCGTCGATCCCGTATCCGTTGCTGAGGGCTTGCGATATGTTCCCGAATCCACTGGAGTTGAACAGGTTGTCCAGATTAAACTTCAACGGAAAGTCCAGAACGTTCATGCCGGTCTTGGCATACTCGCGCAGTTCGTAGCCCGAACTCGTGTAAACCTCGCCGAAAACAAAAATCGATGGATTGGCCGCATAGAGGCTCGGCATCAGATGCGCTTGACCGATCGATCCACCAGGCTGTCGCCCAAACCGCCAAAAGTAGCCGGGCGGGGTGTGCCGCACCGCATCGATTCGGAAGCCGTCAAATCCGATGCCGTTGGTCAGCCACTGCGTCCACCGCGATAGATACTGCCGAACATCCTCGGCGACCGGCGCGCCGCCGGGATAGTATTGGGGCACAAGCGGTTGGCGAACAAAGCTCGGTTTGTCCAACGCATTGAAAGTCGCATAACTGGGCAGATTGAACGCGCCGGTCCGTGCCAGATTGCCATCCTCGTGCGCGATGTCGGCCAATCCCAAGATGTCGTGGTTGAGCGTGCCGAAGCCGAACGAGGGCGCGTTGTTAAAGTCCAGTTCCGTATTGGTCGTGTTGGTCGAAGAGCGAATATGAAAGTCCTCGGGGATCATGTTGGGATAGCGATCGATGGCCGAACTGGCGCGATTGTCGGCGTGGTTCAAGACCAAGTCGCAATAGACCTCCAGCCCAAACCGCTTGGCCAATCGAATCAGTTCTTGAAGCTCCTGCGTCGTACCGTACTGGGTGCGCACCGAGCCTTTCTGCAGCCGATCGCCTAAGTCGAAGTGGTCGAAAGGGTTGTAGCCGACGCTTAGTCCGCCTCCACCCGACTTTTGCGGCGCCGGCAAATAGATAGCCGAGTATCCCGCCCTTACGACCTCGGGCAGTCTCAGCATCATGGTGCGATAGTCGGTCTCGAACCATTGCAAGATCGCGCCGGACGATGCAACTGGAGCGCGTCGGACGACAAAGCCAAAGTCTTGACCACCATTGTTGTCGTAACGAACGTCGCCGTTCGACGCTTGGGCGCGAATGTAAAACTCCAAGTCCGTCCCGGCGGGCGCGGTCAGCACGACGTACCACTGAGTGTTGCTTCCGACGTTGAAATCGAACGAGAATTCGTATTCTTGTACAGTTTGCCAATGATTATGGGTAACAACGGCGAAAACTCGCTGTCCGGCCGCGATTGGATTGGTCTGGGTGGTTACAGACACCGATTGCCAAGGCTCCAATAGCCCGTCCCGATTGGGCATCTGGCCAACGCCGGTCATCCAAAGTTTGGTATTGCCCAACCAGGTCAACTGGGCAAAACCAAACTGAGCGAGCAGGATGAAAACCATGGCGACGACCGAAGCGCGCTTGAACATGAAGCAGATTATACAGCAGATTTCAGGCCGTCCTGCCTAGAATAGTACGGGGTGGATGAATGTACGGAATAGCCAAATTAGGTCAGCTTCTTCTCGCTCGCGACAAGATCACCGAAGCGCAATTGCAGCGCGCGCTAGAGCTCCAGGCGACGAAAGGCTCAAAGATTGGTGAAACTCTGGTCGATCTCGGTTGGATCACTTACGATGACCTCTGGCAGGCACAGGCCGACCAGTATGAAGTCGAATACGAGCCGCTTGCGTTGGAGGATTGGGACCCGGAGATTCGAAGCTTCGTGCCGCACGGTATTGCCTCTAAGAAGTTCGTCTTTCCTGTCCGAGTCATCGGCAACACTCTTCGGCTTGCAATGGCCGAGCCGCACGATGTCGATACGATCGATCAGATTCGGACGGCGTCCGGCCTGCTTGTACAGCCCTGCTTCTGCCCTCCCGACAAGATTCTTGAAGCGGTAGCCTCGCGCTATGCCGACGAACTGACCGACTTTGATACCGAAATCGAGCAGGTAAGAGAAATCGAAGGCCCGGAAGACATCTCTTCAGCGGTCGAGGCCAGCTCACAGCCGCCCGTCATTCGCCTGGTCAACAGCATCTTGCACGACGCGGTCGAAATCGGCGCGAGCGACGTGCACTTCGAACCGCAGGAGCGCTGTTTGGAGATCCGTTTTCGTGTGGACGGCCAGTTGCACAAGGCGCGAGAGGTGCCAAAGCCGATCCAAGCGGCGGTGTTGTCTCGAGTCAAACTGATGGCGGAGATCGATATTGCGGAACGTCGACGCGCGCAGGACGGGCGCTTCACCGTCCGCGTCGGCGAGCACCGAGTGGACGTTCGGGCTTCCTCGTTGCCAACGGTCAACGGCGAGCGCATCGTCTTGCGACTGCTAGACCGTTCGGCGGCTCTGCGCAAGTTGAACGAAATCGACCTGATGCCGGAGATTTACGAACCTTTTGCGCAACTCATCGAAAAGCCATGGGGGTTGGCGCTGGTAACCGGGCCTACAGGTTCGGGCAAGACGACGACGCTCTATGCCGCTCTTCAGCACATCCGCACTGACGCCATCAATATATTGACCTGCGAAGACCCGGTCGAATACACGATCGACGGCATCGGCCAATCGCAGGTGAACGTCAAGGCCGGTTTGACGTTTGCATCGCAACTCCGGGCCATACTGCGCCAGGATCCAGATGTCGTTTTCGTCGGCGAGATTCGAGATCAGGAGACCGCCGAGATCGCCTGTCAAGCCGCCATGACCGGGCACTTGGTGCTGGCCTCGCTTCACACCAACGACGCGGTGAGCGCGGCGCCCAGACTGCTCGATATGGACATTCAGCCTTTCTTGCTCAACTCGGCGCTCATCGGTTCGTTGGCTCAGCGCCTTGTGCGTCGCCTTTGCGTTCACTGCCGCGAGGAGCATCGATCGCCTTCCCTTGCGGTTGCGTTGGGATTGCCTCCCGATACGGCCCTGTATCGACCGGTCGGCTGTTCGCAATGCAAGAAACTCGGCTATAAGGGTCGAATCGGCATTCATGAGCTGTTTGTCGTAACCGATCCCATTCGCAACCTGATCGGCCAGCGCGCAGGAGCCGACCAACTTCGAGCCGCCGCGCCGCCCGGCACGCTTCGATTGATGGTCGAGGATGCGGCTCGGAAGGTTGCGGCGGGCATCACCTCGGCCGAGGAAGCCCTCGCCACTGTGCCCGCCGTGGCCGATCGGATTGCCGCCTGACATCGCGCGCCCATCTGGTACAATATCTCCCGACGAATAGGACAGAGGGGGATTAGCGATGAAACGAACCTATCAGCCCAATAATCGGCATCGAAGCAAAACGCACGGCTTTCGCGCTCGAATGAAGAGCAGAGACGGTCGCAACGTGCTGCGTCGCCGACGTCAGCGCAGTCGCTGGCGGCTGACCGTTTAGGCTATGCTGCCTCCGGCGGCCAGGTTGCGCCGGACGGCCGATTTTCAGCGCCTTTATTCTCGCGGCAGACGCTTCCCTTTTCCTCCCTTCGTCCTGTACGCATGGCAGCGCGACGACGACGAGCCGACAAGGATCGGCTTTGTTTTCAGCCGAAAGTTCGGCGGCGCGGTGCATAGAAACCGGCATAGGCGGAGATTGAGAGCGATCTGCAGAGAGATTTGGCCGAACATGGCGCAGGGATACGATTTGGCATTTGTGGGAAGGGACGCGATCAAGGCGCTGAGCGCCACGGACTTAAGGCAGTTGGTGCAAGACGCTCTTAACAAGGCGGGCGTTTTGCCATGAGCGCCACAGCGAGCGGTTCCGAGCGCAGACCAAGTCCGGTCGCCCGCGCGCTCATCGGTCTGGTAAGGCTCTATCAGCGCTCCACTCAATGGAAGCCGCGCATCTGCCGTTTCGAGCCGTCTTGTTCTGGCTACATGATCGGCGCGATTCAACGGCACGGCGCCGTCAAGGGCGTAGGACTGGGCCTTTGGCGCATCGCTCGATGCCACCCCTTTAGCAAGGGCGGACACGACCCCGTACCTTAACAACAGATATGGCAAAGCAACAACCACAACCCGATCGGATGCAGACGTTCGCCCGAACCATGCTCCTGACCACCGTCATCTGGGGCATCATGATGTTTGTGCTGATGCGCAATCAGCCGCCGGCGACGACCGATACGAAGCCCTCTCAAGAGATTCTCGTCGAAGCCAAAGAGCACATCAAGAACAAGGATTATCACGTCGCCGAAGAGCAGTTGGCCAAGGTCGAACGGAACGCCAAGGGCAGCGAGATCGCCGCAGAAGCCGTCTTCCTGCGCGCTCAGATAGACCTAGAACTGGGCAATTACCGCCGCGCCATGGAGACCATGCAGCGCATGGAGCGCGAGTATGGCAAATCTAAGTTCTTTCAAGAGCGCGGGCGCGAACAGCTGACCAAAGCGACGACCGCCGTCGATGCCGAGAACCGTACTTTCACCAACTATCGCATTCTCGATTCGATCGTCGCCTTTTTTGGCCGCACGCAAATCAGCTATGTGCTGGCAATCGTCGTCATCGCGCTCTTTGTGAGGCTGATCCAACTCCCGTTTGCCAATAAACAGTTCGGGATCACCAAGAAGATGCAGCAGTTGGCGCCCAAACTGAACGAACTGAAGGAGAAGTACCAAGGCCAGGAGCTGATGGAAAAGCAGATGGCGCTCTACAAGCGCTACAAGGTCAACCCCTTCGGCGGCTGTCTCTATATGCTCGTGCCCTTCCCGTTCCTCATCTGGGTCTTCAACATGATCAACCTCTACAAACCCCAGTTTGAGAACGGCACCTTCCTCTGGATCAACCCAGAGATAGGAAAGCTGGCGCCCGGCATCTTGGCCGGCAATCTGGCTCAGTTCGACGTGCCGCTGCTTATTTTATACGCCTTGAGCATGTTCATCACCAGCCGCATGAGCATCATGGACCCCACACAGGCGCAACAGCAGAAGATGATGTCCTACATGATGACGGGCATGATGGTCATCGGCCTGTGGATGTGGCGGTCGCCCGCCGCATTCGTGCTCTACTGGTTCTTGACCAATGTGCTCTACACCGTTCACTACAAGATTGCCATGGCCAAGCCGTCTCCAGCCCTTGTCGCAGTCGGCGAGGACCCCGAAGAGCCCGCTCAGGGCAACGGCAGCGCCATCATGCCAAAAGACTTTCAGCGACCGAAGCACAAGCGCAAGGCCAATCGCCGCTGAACAGGAGGAACGCCCATTATGAACGACGCCGAAATCGTCGAAACAACCGCCGAGGCTGCGACCGCAGGGGAAAACGGCCAAGAATATGAAGCAGACGAAGCGATCGCGCGAGAGATCGAAGCGCTGGTCCAAGAACTGATGGACGAAAGCCCGCTCGACCTGCAAGCGCAGGCGCGCGGCCGACACGGCCGATATGTAGAGTTGGATCTGGCCGGCTCCGATTCGGCCTACTTGGTCAACAAGAGGGACATGGCTCTCGATTCGCTTCAATATCTGATCAACATGATCGTCATGCGAAAACTGCAGACTCAGGCGCGAGTCGTGCTCGACGCGGGCGGATATCGGAAGCGCAGAGAAGAAAACCTGCGCAATCACGCCGTCTTTATAGCCCATCAGGTGAAGCAGAGAGGCGAAGAAGCGCTTCTTGCCGCTATGCCGTCGCACGAGCGACGCATCATCCACAACGCTTTGAAAGACGACCCGGAGGTTGAGACCTATAGCGAAGGCGCCGAGCCGGAGCGCAGGGTCGTCATCACGCCCAAGAAGCAAGGCGACTAACACGACCATCAAGCCCTAAAAGGAGGCGAATAGATGCAGTACGATGTGAAAGATACAGCGCTGGCCGATTCGGGAGCGCTTCGAATAGAATGGGCCGAACAGGATATGCCCGTGCTCCGCTTGATCCGCGAGCGGTTTGAGCGCGAAAAGCCGCTGAAAGGCGTTCGCCTGGGCGCCTGCCTGCACGTTACGACCGAAACAGCCAACCTGATGCGCACGCTGAAGGCGGGCGGCGCGGAGGTTTACCTTTGCGCTTCCAACCCGTTGTCCACTCAGGACGACGTGGCCGCGGCTCTCTCGGTCATCGACGAAATCCCCACATTTGCCATCAAAGGCGAGGATAACGACACCTACTACAAGCACATCATGTCGGTGATCGATGCCAAGCCCCAAATCACCATGGACGACGGCGCCGATGTTGTGGGCATCCTTCATAGCCAGCGAAAAGAAATCCTGGGCGACGTGATCGGCGGCACCGAAGAGACCACCACGGGCGTCATTCGATTGCGAGCCATGGCCAAGGACGGCGTGCTCAACTACCCCATCATCGCCGTCAACGACGCCATGACCAAGCATCTGTTCGATAACCGCTACGGCACCGGACAGAGCACGTTGGACGGCGTGCTGCGGGCGACGAATCTGCTGATTGCCGGACGCACCGTCGCAGTGGCCGGATATGGCTGGTGCGGCAAAGGCATCGCGAGCCGCGCGCGCGGCATGAACGCCAGAGTGATCGTAACCGAGATCGATCCGATCAAGGGGCTCGAAGCCTTGATGGACGGTCACCAGGTAATGACTATGGAAGAAGCCGCCCCGCTGGCCGACATCATCATCACAGTAACCGGCAACAAGCACGTGCTGCGCGAGGAGCATTATCGCAAGATGAAGAGCGGCGCGGTGTTGGCCAACAGCGGCCACTTTAACGTCGAGATCGACATCCCGACCTTGGAACGCATCTCCGTAGGAAAGCGCAAAATCCGCCCGTTCGTCGATGAGTACAAGATGGGCGACGGCCGCCGAATCTACCTGCTGGGCGAGGGACGCCTGATCAACCTGGCTTCCGCCGAAGGCCACCCTGCCAGCGTCATGGACATGAGCTTCGCCAATCAAGCCCTCAGCGCCGAGTACATGTTCAAGAACGCCTCGAGGCTCGAGAAGACCGTCATGTCCGTTCCCGAGGAACTGGACAAGGAGATCGCCAGGCTCAAACTGGTGTCCTTGGGCATCGACATCGACAAGCTGACCGACGAACAGAAGGCCTACCTCGCCGGTTGGCAGGAAGGCACCTAAGCCAAAATCACGAAGGCCTTGGCGGCGCGTTCTCCGGCGGTATGGGGATCAGCGCCATCAGGGCCTTCTGCGCATGAAGACGATTCTCCGCCTGATCCCAGATTGCGGATTGCGGCCCGTCCATTGCCTCGCTCGTAATCTCCTCGTCTCTGTGCGCCGGCAGGCAGTGGAGCACGATCGCATCCGGCTTGGCCAACGACAAAAGTCTCGAATTGACCTGAAAATCCTTGAACGCCCGCATCCGTATCTCGCGCTCGGTCTCAAAACCCATCGAGACCCAAACGTCGGTGTAGACTACGTCCGCGTCGCGCGCGGCTTCTGCCGGATCGTTGGTAAGCGCGACTTGATCGCCAACGAACTTTGCATCGGGCGCAAACCCCTTTGGCGTTGCTATGACTACCTCGTGCCCTAACATCGCGCCCAACAGCGCGAAGCTATGGCACACGTTGTTCCCGTCGCCGACCCAAGCCAGCTTCAAAGCGCTCGTGCCCTTGCGCTCGCGAATCGTTAGCAGATCGGCCAGCGCTTGGCAGGGATGCTCGACGTCGCTTAGAGCATTGATGATCGGAGCGCCCGTGTGAATCGCCAACTCCTCTAAGATCGAATGCAAATAGACCCGTGCGACCACAAACTCGGCCCATCGGCCTAAGTTGCGCGCAACGTCCATCACCGCCTCGCGACGTCCCATCTGAATGTCGTTTTGCGTCAGATAGACCGCATGGCCGCCCATCTGGTACAAGCCGATTTCAAATGTAACCCGAGTGCGCAAGGACGGCTTCTCAAAGATCATCGCGGCAGCGATAGGGCGGTCAAATCGATAAAACTCGCGGCCCTGCTTTGTACCTCGCTTCATCTCGGCGGCCAACTCTAACAAGACTTGAGCGCTGTTGCGATTCAACTCGGTAATGCTGATCAGATTGAGCGGGGGGCCGGCGTCTCGCCAGCGCTCTAGATAGGCCTCCATCTATTCGCCGTCTCCATCGCCGTCTGCCTTCTTGGGCGGCTCGATCGGCGCAGGCTCCATGGGCGCTTCGGGATCGGCAAAGGTCGGCTCGGGTTCGCCATCGCGATCAATGATGAGCGGCTCGTCCTCAGGCTCCGCAGGCTCTTCTGGCGTTTCGGGCTTCGGCCTGCGGCTTCCTTCGGAAAAACGGTCGTAGCTATAAGGCGCGACCTGCCGTTCCCCAAGCACCTGATAACTGTCTTTGCCCACCCGCTCGAACACCTCGACCGAGGCCGTCAGCTCGGCCGATGGCCTCAAATCGTCCTCTTTGGTTTGGGAGTCGTTCTTTGTGTGCTTGGGCGCCCAAGAAAGCCTTGGCCAAGCGTTCGGGCCGAACTCCAGCCTCGGCCCGACGACAAAGTAGCCGACCACGGCAAAGCCGAAGAAGACCGCCGAACCCAATACTAACTTCTTTAAGAACCACTTAACTCTGCTCATGTTAAATCAGCGCGAGTTCGCGCCCGACTTTCTCGAAAGCGGCCAAGGCATCGTCCAGGTCCTTTGGTTCGTGCATTGCGGAGGGCATCGTGCGTATCCGCGCTTTGCCCTTTGCCACCGTCGGATAGAGGATGCCGAGCGCAAACACGCCCTCCTCTCTCAATCGCCGCTCCATCGTCTGCGTCTTCTCCTCGTCGCCCACAAAGACAGGGGTAATGGGCGTTTCCGAACCCATCGTATCGAATCCAAGCCCCGCCAAGTCGGCCTTCCACCGGCGAGTATTGGCCCAGAGCTTCTCCATCGGCGCCGGGTCTGTCTTAAGAATACGAACCGATTCCAAAAGCGCTCCAATGGCGGCGGGCGGCAGCGCCGTGCTAAACAGATAAGGTCGGCCCCGATTGATCAGCCACTGTTTGAGCCGCTCGGAGCCCGCGATGTATCCCCCGACGACGCCCAGCGCTTTACTGAGAGTGCCCAACTGAATGTCCACGCGGCCGTATAGCCCAAAGTGGTTCGTCGAGCCGCTTCCATGCTCGCCCAACACGCCCGAGGCGTGCGCATCGTCCACCATCACCGCCGCGTCGTACTTTTCTGCCAAAGAGACTATGTCGGGCAACGGCGCAATATCCCCATCCATGCTAAAGACGCCGTCCGTTACGATCAATCGCTTGCGAAAGTCGCCGCAACGCTTCAGAATCGCTTCCAATTGATTGCAATCCTTGTGAGCGTAGACGTATCCCTCGCTCTTCCGATAGGCCGCGCCGCTCAAGCGAACTCCATCGATAATGCTCGCGTGGTTCAATTCGTCAGAGATAATCACATCGCCATCGCCAAAACAGGCCGGGATTGCGCCCGAATTGGCCGAAAAGCCGGATTGGAACACCAATACCGCTTCGGTCTTCTTAAACTCGGCCAGCGACGCCTCTAACTGGTCGCAAAGCGCGTTTGTGCCGCCGATCCAACGCACAGCGCCCGCTCCGGCGCCCCACTCCTGAACCGCGGCAATGGCTGCGGTCTTCAAGCGCGGATCGTTCGCCAGCCCTAAGTAGTT
Organism: Armatimonadota bacterium; assembly: GCA_013359125.1. Classification (NCBI taxonomy): domain Bacteria; kingdom Bacillati; phylum Armatimonadota; species Armatimonadota bacterium. Next base: position 49,681 of record JABWCR010000009.1, read on the forward strand.
GTTCGATGCAAGGTTGACCAGCCACCGCCCGCCCATCTTGACCCGCGCGCCTTGAGGGCTTTCCAACGAAAGCGGAGCCTTGTAGAGGTTCTGCGCCTTCAGCGAATCTAACTGTTCCCCTAACCAATCTTGCAACCGCCCGTTCATCCCGCCTCCTATGATAGCGATTCTACCTGCGAGCGTGTAGAATCGTATGGGCATCGAACTCTTGCGGCCTCTCGTTCGTATCGCAAAGTATCCTTGCCAAGGGGGTAACGGGATGATGAAGAAAACTTTAGCGCTGATAGCCATTTTTGGAGCCGGATTCTATATAGGCACGCTGTTCTTTCAGAAACGCTCGGCCAACTCGGGCTCGCCGGACGAAGTCTCGCGCTTCTTGGAGTTGATGAGCAAACCGGCCGATGCGGTCGCACAACCCTCCCAGTTCGAGGAGTTGATCGTCAACGCGGCGGCCAAGATCGAACCGGCGGTCGTGAATATCGACACCGTTTCGACCGTGCGCGACATGTGGGGACGCATGGGCAGTATCGAAGGCAAAGGCTCCGGCGTGATCATCAGCGGAGACGGCTACATCGTTACCAACAGCCACGTCATCTCGTCTCGTTCGGGAGGAGTGGCCGACAAGATCACCGTGAACCTGGCCGACGGCCGCACCTTTGAGGCCAATCACATCGGCTCGGACCCGCAAAACGACATCGCATTGCTCAAGATCGACGGCAAAAGCCTCCCCGCGGCGCAGATGGGCGATTCGGATAAGCTTCGCGTAGGAGAATGGTCGGTCGCCATCGGCAATCCTTACGGATTCGAAAACACCGTTACCTCGGGCATTGTCAGCGCGCTCAATCGCCGAGTGCCGGCTGGCGAAAACGCCGCTTTTGGCATGATTCAGACCGACGCCGCGATCAACGAAGGCAACTCCGGCGGAGCGCTGGCCAACTCTCGCGGACAACTGATCGGCATCAACACCATGATCTTCACGCCCGTTCGGGGCAGCGTCGGACTTGGCTTTGCCATTCCGGTCAATCGCGTTAAGAAGATCACTGCCGAACTCATTAAGACCGGGAAGGTTACCTACGCTTGGTCGGGACTCAGCCAGTTGATCGATGTGAACGAGGTGCCCCCAAGCCGCCTGCGCTACTGGTTTGGCGACACCGACGTGCCCAAAAAGGGCAGCATCGTGATGCGACTTTGGCAAGGCTCGCCAGCGGCGCGCGCGGGCGTCCAAGCGGGCGACATCGTACTGGAAATCGACGGCCGCGCCCTTAAGGACAAGTACGACGTGATCGAGACCATTCGCAACGCCAAGCCGGGCCAAAGCGTTAAGTTTAAGATTTGGCGCGACGGCGATGCGCAGACCATTACGGTTCGCCTGGAGGAAACTCCGACCGAAACGCCTCGGAGAGCTCAATGAAGATCATCGGCGTTATACCGGCAAGAATGGCCGCCTCGCGCCTGCCGGGCAAGCCGTTGCTCGACATTGCGGGCAAGCCGATGGTCCAATGGGTTTGGGAGCGGGCGTCGAAAGCGCAAAGCCTGAGCGAAATCTACATTGCAACGCCCGACGCCGAGATCATTGAGGCCGCCGAGCGGTTCGGCGCCAAAGCAATGATCACCAGCCACAACCACCGAAGCGGAACGGACCGAACGGCCGAAGTCGCGCGGCGCACCGATGGCGATGCCTATGTCAACGTTCAAGGCGACGAACCCATGCTCGACCCGGACAACATCGACGCGCTCGTTGCCCCCATGCAGCAAGATTCCAGCGTCCAAATGGCCAGCGTCTATTGCATCGAAGACCCCAGCGAATACAACTCGCCCGCCGTCGTGTCGGTGGTGATGGCGCAGAACGGGGACGCTCTCTATTTCTCCCGCTCGCGCATTCCGTACCCAAGGGAAACCACAGAACTGCCCGTTTACAAGCATTTGGGGCTTTATGCTTATCAAAGGGAGACCCTTTTGAAACTGGCCGAACTGCCTCCTACGCCTCTAGAGCGGACCGAATCGCTCGAGCAGCTTCGAGCCTTGGAGCACGGCATCCCCATCCGCATGTCGCCCGTCAAGACAGGTTCGATAGCGGTCGATACCGAGGACGATCTGCATCGCGCTAGAGAGCTGATGGCCGGCCTGCTCTTCTAACCTGGTAATCCTTCGGGCTTCCCAGCGCTTTTACGGTATCTGCCAAAAACCTCGTATTTTTTCTGTCTGCCTTCTTTAGGGTCTCTCCAACAATCGACTTTGGAGACGGAGGCGCCTTCGAGCGCTTGCGTTGAAGCGGGGCGAGAAAACCAGGAGAGGGAAGACCGCCCCGCAACCACCAAAAGCAAGGAGCAGTTCAAGGAGGAACCCTTCACATGAGCGTACGCATCAACACGAACATCTCCTCGATGACGGCCCTGCGCAACGTGCTAAGGACAGCCAACGGGCTGGGCATGTCGACGGAGAGACTGTCGTCCGGTTTGCGCATCAATCGGGCGTCGGACGATCCGGCAGGCTTGATCATCTCCGAGAATCTGAGGGCGCAGATCTCAGGCATTCAGCAGGCCGTGTCGAACTCTCAAGACGCGACCAACCTGATCAAGACGGCGGAAGGCGCGCTGGACGAGGTTCACACCCTCTTGCGGAGCATGCGATCGTTGGCGGTTCACGCGGCCAACATCGGAGTGGGCGACACTAACTCGCTACAGGCAGACCAAAACCAGATCCGGTCGGCGCTGCAAAGCATCGACCGAATCGCGGGCCAGACGTCGTTTGGCGCAAAGCGGTTGCTTGACGGCACAGCGGGCGTGAGCACCTCGGTTACCAACTCGAGCGTGCTGGGCGGGGCCAACTTCACCGCTTCGTTCAACGGCTCGGCGCTTTCGACCGGCTTGGTCAGCATGTTCGTAACGACTGCCGGCACGCGGGCAGCCGTCGCGGGCACCGCGACCTACGCTGCGCTGACATCCACCGTCGGCTCGGGCACCATCGTCATTAATGGCGCGCAGGTCAGCCTGAACGGCACTGACACGGTACAGGGACTGATGGACAAGATCAATGCGTTGAGCAACGTTACTGGCGTTACCGCGAACTCCAACTTCGCGAACGGTAGTTTGGTCGTCAACTTGAGCCATGTCAACTATGGCACCAACTTCTCGATCTCGCTGAACGACGCAAGCGGTCGCATCCGATCGGGCAATACCGACGCATCGGGCACGAACGCAGTGGCGCGCATCGAAGTCATGACCTCTGCCGGCGTTACGAGCTCCCTCTTTACGGGAGGGCGCTTTAGCGGCGACAGCGGATTGCGACTGACCGATGCGGCCGGTAACGCGATCCTGTTGACGGAAGCTGGCAACGTCGCCAGCTCTGCAACGGCAGCCGTCGCTAAGGTTACGGCGGGCGATCTGCAGTTCCAGGTCGGAGCCGGAGCCGGTCAGTCTGTGCGCGTCTCGCTGAACGACGCTCGAGCGCTTCGATTGGGTACCGGCGTTGTGGCCGGCCTCAGTCTGGCCGACATCGACGTTACAGCCGCAGGCGGCGCCGACAACGCGATCAAGATCATCGACGAGGCCATCCGACAGGTCTCCAGGCAGCGCGGAGAGATCGGTTCGTTCCAGACCAACATTCTGGAAAGCAACATCCGGTCGCTGAACGTTGCGCGCGAGAATCTGGCGGCTACCGAGTCCTCAATCCGAGACCTGGACGTGGCGGACGAGATGACAACCTTCACCAAGCTTCAGATCTTGCAGCAGTCGGGTATGGCGGTGCTGGCTCAGGCCAACTCGATGCCGCAGTCGCTGTTGCAACTGTTGCGATAAGTCCGAGATAAATCAAGGTCAAACTTTGGGCGAGCGCCATTCCGGCCTCGCCCTTTTTTTATTCCTGATCCTTGGCGAGCGCGGCCTCCAGCTGCTTCTGAGTGCGCGTCATGGTCAGATCGCCTCGCGTCCGCTCCAATACGGCACGCAGCGCGTCGCACGTTCGCCTCAATCCGCCGGTCAATGCATCTGGATAGTCAAAGGTAACCAGTTCGTCGTAAATCTCTTCCATCACCACGAACACCGACTCGGCCCGCTCCAATTCGCCCCGTCTGAGCGCGTCTAGTATGTAACGGCGACACTCGGACGCCGCTTCGCCCATTCCGTTCAGATAGGCGGTTATCCCAACGCCCACATCGCCCGGCTCGGGCACCGGATTGCCCAACACGATGGCATAGATCGCTTCGCCTTCGGCATACTCCTTCTCCGCGTCGGAAATGTAGCCCGCATGAAAGAGGTCCGGATGATCGCGCACGGACTGTCGAGCCTCTTCGATCAATCCTCGCGCTTCGTTGAGCAGTTCTCTCGCGGCCTCGTTCTCTTGCCTGTGCAAGCTCCTGATCGCCTTGGCGCAGCTCTGAATAGTCTTGCGACAAGCGACCAGCGCGCTCTCCCTCGCCTTGTGCCGGCCATCCATCTGCTCCCTCAATTCGTCCGCAATCTTGATCCAATGGTCCCTCATCGACCAGCCTCCCCGCTCGGCTTTCGCACTTCGTAGCCTTCGAAAGTCGTTGTAATGGCTTTGACCAATCGATCGCCCTCTAACGTTTCTTCCGCCACCTCTTCCTTGCGCGGTTCGACGACAGCCTCGGCCGAATCCTGAACGATCTCGATCGCCGCCTGACGACCCAGCGCCGCCGAAAACCGCTCTGTTATCCAGCTCTTGATCTCTGGCTTGCAAAAGTACTCGACCGCACGGGCATTCCCTGCATAGATCGTAAAGTCGCTCTCGCCCTTCTGCTCTATTCTCGCCGCCGCCAATTGTGCAGCTGCTCTCGGTTTCTCCTGCCTGGCTTCGTTCAAAAAGGCTCCCCAAGCCTCCTCGTACGTGCCTGCAGGCTTCCTTGCAGGCGTTGGCGCCTGCGCCACGGCCGGAGCGACCTGCACAGGCTGATCGGCGATAGAGAGCAGCGCCAGCTCCAACACGATTCTCGGAGCGCCCGCAACCCGCATGTCGGATATCGCCTGGCTCAGTTTTTGCCACCAGGCCAACAATCGCGCCGTGCCCACCCGCCTCGCCTGCTCCACTAAGGCTGCCCAAACCGGCGTCTCGTACTGCTGGGCGGCCGTCTCGACGTTCAACTGCGCATGCATCAACGACCTGATTCGGTTTAGCAGCGACTCGGCTATGATCCGGGCCTCCCGCCCTCTCCGCGACTGCTCGTGCACCTGTGCCAGTATCCCCGCTTGATCCCCTTCGATCAGCCGATCGACCAACTCTCGCAGAGCGTCCTCTTCCACGATGCCCAATGCGTCGTACACCGTATCGACGCTCACTTTGTCGGACGAATAGGCGATCGCCTGTTCCAAAGCCGTCAGCGCGTCGCGCCACGAGCCGTCTGCCAATCGCGCAATGGCCAGCAACGCCGGAGCCTCGTACTCGATTCCCTCGCTCTGTAGCACAAACTCCATTCGCTTAACGATGTCGGCCACCGAACCCCGATGAAAATCGAACCGCTGACAGCGCGACCGGATAGTGATCGGCACCTTGTTGAACTCGGTGGTCGCTAAGATAAACACCACATGAGGCGGAGGCTCTTCGATCGTCTTTAACAGCGCGTCGAACGCCTTTGCGCTCAGATCATGCGCTTCGTCGATGATATAAACCTTGTAGCGCGCTTCCATTGGCGCGTACTTGGCGTTCTCCACGATCGCGCCGCGCACATCGTCGATGCTGGTCTCGCTCGCCGCGTCCATCTCGACCACGTCCATGCAGGAACCTTGTCGAATCTGAACGCAAAAATGGCACTCGTCGCAGGGTTCGGGGGTCGGGCCGTTCTCGCAATTGAGCGCTTTGGCGATCAGCCGCGCGGTGGTCGTTTTGCCCGTGCCGCGCGGTCCGCACAGCAGATAGGCATGGCTAAACTTATTCTGACGCACGGCATTTTGAAGGGTTGTAACAATGTGACCCTGGCCCATGACTTGGTCGAACGTCTGGGCGCGGTATTTTCGATAGAGGCTGATGTAGGCCATTCAGATGTCCTTATGGTCGCGCACCGACCGTTGACGAACCCTTCCGCAGCGTACGGTCGCGTGCGACTCCTTCCGGGGTAACTGCGGCACATGGGGCATACGCCTTACCGTTGCTTCCTTCCGGACCTGGCGGGGTTCAACGTCGCTCCATTGCGCAGGCCCCGGCGATCAACGCCGTCGCGCATCGTCGTTTTGCACAAGAGCGCGCCGCGGGCCGGAATTCGGCCCTGCTATAGCGGATTGCAGGTACAGGGCGCCGCTACATCCCCACTTAGCGCGACCGCCCCTATTGTACCCAAAGCCTATCGCGCGCCTAAGTTGGTGATGACGGCTGCCAAGTCTCGGTCGTCCACCACCTGATCGCCGTTCACATCGCCCAACCGGCCAAACCCGCTGTCGCCGAACTGCGTCAGCACGATGGCCAAATCCGAATCGTCGATCTGGTCGTCGCCGTTCGCATCGCCGATCAGCAAGCCCCGGAACTCGATCTCCAAGTCCTGCCCAGCAGTCGTTACAAATTGGCTCTCTCTCAGATATCCGCGAGGCTTGACGCGCACCAAATGGCGCCCCGCAGGAGGCAGATCGGCGGTAAACGTTCCCAATTGACCGGAGCCGGTCAACCTTATCTCATAGGTCTGATCGTTGATCTCCAGTATGACGGGCAGCGCATTGACCGCGCCTGCAAAGTTCTGGAGGTGCACGCGCCCGGTCAACCGAACCAAACCGACCACGACCGTTACGACCGCCGTCGACCGCACCCCCGATGGCCCCATGATCGTATAGGAGAAGCGATCAATGCCTCTAAAGCCCGTCTCCGGATCGTAGCGCAAGGTCGCGCCGTCCACAAGCGTTACGGCGCCATGCCTGCCCTGATCGAACGACACGATCGTGATATTCTCGTTGTTCGGATTCCGATCGTTTGCCAGAACGGAGATGTTCACCGCTGTGTTGACAGAGGTACTGACTCGATCGTCCATCGCCAATGGCCCGCCGCTGGTGATGAACAGCGCCAAATTGTCTCGCGATGTGGAGACCCAGTAGCCGTACCAAGGCTGCATCCGAGTCGAGTCGGGGTTGTCCAGATCGATTCCCAGCCGCTTGTCGGTCTGCGTCGCTGCATCAAAGTAGTAAGCGATCGAGTTCAACCATACCGGAACCTCGATTCGGCTCGCAGACAGCAAAGTAACCGTCTTCGCGCCATCCGTAACCTTCGTGCTCGACCAATCGACCTCGGCATCAAAGCCGCTGCCGATCAACGTTACGCCCGTCTTGGGCAGGCTCACCCATAGATCGCCCGATTCGGTGCGGACGCCCTGATATTCGTAATAGAGCCGCTCGCCCGCGTTCAAGCGCAATTGGAAGCCGTCCGGCCACAGCATATTGCCGAAATCGGCCGGATTCGCGCTGTTGTACACAATCTCTCGCTGACCGGCCGCATCGAACCGCCTCAATCGATCCGTCAGCCCAGCGCCCGCAAACTCCGAAAGCACGCTCAGAGGATTCGGATTGGCAGCCATGCCCGGCATCGAGAGCAGATTGAACCCCGTGCGCAACAGCGCTTCCGGCGCGGCCAGAATCTGCGTTGCGGAAACCTCTCTCAGATCGTCCGTGCGCCGAATGCGAAGCGCAGGATAGAGCTGACCGTTGATCTTCTCGACCGACAAGACACCGATCGCGCTGATAAACTGTCCGACCGGTGGCGCAACGCTGTCCTCGGCCAAGTAGATCTTTGCCTCGCGCCCGTCGCCATCGTCGATCAAGACCCAATCGTTCGTGCTGTCCGTTACTCGCCCCTGAACCTTGAGCAACAGGCCGACCGGGTTCAGTCCGACGCCGCCCGCCATGCCGCGCTGCCCTACGCCCGTGCCCGCATGGTAAAAATAATCGCCCGCATACAGCGACCGGACGCTGATCATCAGGGGATCCAACGGCCCTTCGCCAACTTTCACTATTCGCGCCGCCGGCCCCCTCGCGTCGATAAACCGCTCGTCGTTCGAGTCGGTCGCCATGAATCCCTCGACCTTCACTCGGTCGCCCTCGAGCACGATGCCGCCTTTGACCTTGATGCCCGAACTGCGATCCAGCGCCTCGATGTAGTAGCCGTCCTCGAAGACGGCGGTAACCGCAGCCCCTAACTCCGCGCCCGCAATGACGCGCTGACCGTCGGGCTGGAGTTTCGCCTCGCCGGGCGTAATGTTCTCCGGGATGCGCCGCTCATAAGTCAGCACATAGAACGCGGTCGGGTTGTGATCGAACACATGCAGCCGATTTTCTTCGACCGGAGCACCGCCCGCGGGCCGTCTTATTCGATGCGTCGTCCAAGCGTTGTCGCCCATGAAGATCGGTCGACCGTCCAAACGGGTAACGCCGACCAACCTAAAACGCCCTTGAGCCGGATCGGGCCAGCGAATGTAGACAAATCCCTGCGGCGTCGTCGGAATGCGGCCTATGGTGCTCAACCGAACGTCGGTTATTGGCGCATCGATCGTTCCGTTCGCAATCGCCGTAACGTTCGCAAAACTTCCATCGCTGCTATAAACGCCGTCGGGCAGTTCCTCTTCGTCATTGATCGGATCGTCGTTCACCAGGAAGTCCGGTCGGTTGTCGTCGTCCGGATGCTGGATGCGCACCACATGATCCAAAAAGTGCGTACCGATCGGCGTCTCGATCAGGCTTAACGATTGATCGCCCAAAGGATTGACATGGCGATAATCGGCGTTGAACTCGACAAATCGACCCTGCAAACTCGAGATCAGAAGCCATCTCGCAACGGACGTCATGCCGGGCGGCACATCGCCCAAGTTCACATTGAGCGACGGCGTGATCGGCCGGTCGTTCACCTGCGAGCCGACAATCTGAAAGTCGATCAGCAAGCCGCGCTCGTTCTCCACAATGCGCGGCTGGCTGGACTGGATTTGCACATCTCTGGCGGCGCCAAAGCCGATGTTCTTTAGGATCAGACCCAGAGAGAACGGCTCTGCGCGCTCGACCTCGGGCGTAAACGGATCGTCGCTGTAGACCCGGCTCTGCATGAAGTAATCCAGCACAAGGCGCGGGTCGGGCAGCACGTCGATCGGCATCGGCTCTAAACGCACTACGTGCGTGGCGCCCTCGAACTCGAACTGCAAGAGCCCGCCCACATAATAGCGAGTCGCCTGCATCGGCGCTGCGTTCTCGCGCGGCACGATAATCCAGTTAATATTTGCAATGGTGGTCGGGGGCAACAGTCCCGTGCCATCCACCGCAGTGACATTTCGCAACGTTGGCGGATAGATGGCAAACTTGTCGTCCGCAGGGTTGCCCTCAGCGTCAAAGAAGGTGATCGCGGTCAATATCCGGCTCACATCGCTCGTCGTGGAGGGGTTGACGATCTCCAGAGCCGCGTCGAACGCTTGTCGCTGCATGGTCAACTGCTGTTCGATTTGTAACCGAACGCGGGCGCAAACGCCTTCCTCTTCCTGCACCCTCGGCTCCTGACCTAACAGATGCGCAGCGTGCGATTCGACCGGAATCATCTTGTAGTCGTACAGGTCGCGGGCAGTCGATTCCAGCAACAGGTTTCTTAACTGGCTCATATCGGGCGGCGTTACGTTTAATAAGGGCTGAAAGCCGTCGCAATTGATGTAGTCGCATTCCACATGGTCGCAATTGCCAATCGGGCATATCAGGGCGACCCGCTTACAACCCAAATCGATGTTGTACGAAATGTTGTTCACTTCAAACGTCAGCTCGCCCTGAAGATTCAGATAAACGCCCTCAAAACAAGCCGCAAATTGCCACGGATCGTCTCGACATTGATCATAAGAGACGTTGATCGATCCTGCGAGTTCGGCGTTCGCTTCGACCCGCAGATTCGCGCGGTACTCCACGCCGTTCACCTCGACCTCTCCGCCCATGACGAGGTTGTTCAGACCAATCCCGACCTCGCCGCGAATTGTAGCCTCGCCCGTCAAACAGAGCCCATTGCAGCCCCAATCCAGACCGATCTGTATGTCGCCTTCGATCTTTGGCGACACGCCGATATCGAACTCGAATTCCAAGTCCGCCTCGACCGTACCTAAACCGGGCACGTTGAACTCCCTGCCGACCTCTAGTTCAAAGTGCTTTCCGGCCAAATTGACCGACAGTTCGATGGCGCCGCCGACGCTCGCAGTGAGGCGCGTCTTCTTGGTACCGTCGGGACAGCAGACTTCTTGATAGCAAGCTTCGACCGTGGGCAGTTCGACCTCTACGTCCGCTTGTTGGGCGGTCAACGCTTCGATAAACTCGGCAATGGCCTCCGCGGCGCCGTCGGCAAATCGACTGACGTCGATGCATCGCTCCCTTCCTGGCGGCTGGTTCGGATCGCACCGCTCGCACGGATCGGGCGGTCGGGTAGAAGGCACGATGTGGTACGGACCGCCCGGGCCGCCGCAGTTCGAGCAGCCGCTCCAACCGCCGCCTCCGCCAGGAATGCCGTGACAACCCGCCTTCGTGTTCAAGAAGGTTACAGGCACGTTGATGCAGCGCAGCCCGTTGCATTCATAGCAATACTTCACCCATGTGGTAACCGAGCACGGTCCGTCGCTCATAGGCCCCAACTGCACTCGTTCGATGCGCACCGGCACAATCCGCCGCTCTCTCGCCCGTAGCGTGCCGATCTGCTCTGACAGCATTGTAAACCGCCAGCGAGGATGCGTCGGCAGCGCAAACTCCACGCCCTCCGCCGTGATCAAGCCATGATTCTCGATCGTAAAGTTGATCTGCATCGAATCGCCGTCAAAGTCGGCCAAATCGACCACCGGCGGATCGACCGTTACAACGGGCGCGGGCACATTGGTCTCGAACACGGCTTCCAACGTAATGATGTTCACGTCGGGTATCTGCGTCGGCGTTACGACCCAGTTGTACCGAATCGTCTCTCTCGGCGTAAATGCTACATGCGCGTTCTCGCGACCGGCCTCGATCCGTATGTTCTGGCGATAGGGCGCATGGCCGGCTGCTCGAACGTTTACAACGTAGTTGCCGGCCGTGATGTCCGCAAACTCTACCGGCTCGTCCGGGCCGGCCACAGTCTCGTGCAACACAGCCTGCGTTATCGGGTCTAGCAACTGCACGATGCTGTTGGCCAACAGCGGGCCGTCGGTGCGCGGGTTGCCCTGGTCGTCGTAGTAGGTCGATTCGTCCTCGACGAACACGGCCAGATCGCCCTTGGCGTCCGTGATCGCGTTCAGCCGATAATCGACCGTGATCCCATAGGACCGACCCGCGCCGACCACAAATCCTCCCGTGTATTCGCCCAGCGGCAAGTCGGCCGGAGGCTCCAGCAAAAGCGAAACGGTTGCTGTGTCGCCTGGGGCCAATGGTCCGATCACCTCGGGCGTCGCCAACCGCATCCAAGGGACGTTGGGCAACGAAATTCGCACGGTATCGGTCGCGGCTCCGCCGTCGTTCGATATCTGAACATCGACCAGCGTCTGCCGGCCGACCAGCATTCCAGCCGTCGCCGTGCCGGGTCGCGCGGTCAAGACCGGCCTGGGCGGACGCACGTCTATCCGCACCGGCAATCGCCACTCCGCGCCCTCTTGACTCCGGATCACAATATTCGCCGTACCGTGAAGTTCGATCGGCTCGTTGCAAATCACGCTGACCTGAATCGGCACGGTCGCCAGCCCCGGCAGCGTCGAAGGCATCTGAACCTGAGCGCCGATCTGCGGCGGCGCGTTCTCCAGAGTCCAGGTCAAGCCGTTCAACGGCGCCTCTCCCGGATTGATCAGTTCAAGTTGCGATATGGCGGGAATCAGGGGAACCATGTCCAAAGCCAGACTATCGGGCTTAGTGTAAGCGCCCACTATCGTAAACTGATCCTGATCATAGTCCTCGGGATCGCTCGGATGCGACGCGCCCACCGTGTAGCGCCCGGCCTCCCTGGGCAACGGCTCGAAGACCTCCATAAAGACGCCTTGCGAGTTCGTGCGCGTCTTGATCGTGCGCTTAAAGCCGCGCACTGTCAATCGAATCTCAACCGGAACGTTCGGAGCGGGCGCGTTATTGCCCAAGAACCTTGCCTCGCCCACTAACGGCACCGGCGTACCGGCAGGCGCTACATTGACATCGGTCGAAACCGTGGCCGCATAGGTAACCGGCACGAGGAGGCGCCAACTCTCCTCGTCCGAACCCGCCGCGTTGCTCGCCTTGATCGTAACGGTAATGGGATCCGCCGCGCCAATCGCCTGTTGCCAATGGACGCGACCGAGCGAATCGATGGTCATGTCGCTCGGCCCGGACACCAGCGACCACGTAACAGGCAGAGTCCCCTGCGTCAAACTGGGCGTCGGCCCGACATAGGCAACGCCCTCGGCCACTGTCTCATCCCCAATCTCCGCGATCACCGGCGGGATTGTTTGAGTTACCACAACTGGGCCAAAGACCGCGAAATTGTTCCCTTCGTTCGATTCGCTCAGGCGATCGTCCGCATCGGTTCTGAGAATGAGGTAGTACGTCCCCGGCGCAATCCCCGGCAGAGCATTCTCGATAACACGCTGGTACTCGTCGCCCGACGCTCGCAAGTGGCGAAGCTGATCGGCGCAGATCCACCGAATGTCGTTCCCAACCTGATCGTCCGTGGATAGATAGACGCAATCGCTCCAATTGCCCACCGCGTCGCCCTGGCCGATGTTGCGGGTTTTCCAGCGCAAGATGTAGCTTTGTCCGGTACCCATCTCGGTCGGCAAGTCTAACGGTTGGATGACCAGATCGGGCGCGAACCCTGTGCGGAAGGTTCCAACGTCCGATAGAGCCTCTACATTGCAACCGTTCTTGCTCTTGGCGCGATAGTAGTAGGTGGTGTTCGGCCTCAAACCCGCGAGCATTACCAAGTGGCTTTGCGTCAAAGTCTGGCTGACCGTAGTACTGCTGCCCAAGCCGGGCGTCTCGCCATACTCCACCTGCGACGTGCTTGGGATGTTGGTCGTCCACTGAATAGCCGCTTGAACCTGCGCGACCTGATGCCGCAACTGTGTTATGACCGGCGGCAAGGCCGCAACCGTAAAGCTTCGCGTTGCAGGCGAAGCATCCACCTTGCCGCCCGTATCCCTTGCGCGAACTCTAAAGGTGTGCGCGCCGTCGCTCAACCCTGTCAAATGGATCGTCGTTGCTGCCGAATAGTCCGACCACGGCTGCAGATCGATTTGATAAGCGTATTGCAATTGGCCCACCGGCGTATGGTCGTCCTGGCCGGTAACCGTAAACGCCACGCTTGCCTGGCAGACCGTTGAACCCTCTCCAGGCCCGCTCACAATGCTCGTTTCTGGCGGATCGTTCACGCCCAAGACCACTGTTGCTCGCGCTATTACGTTGTTGTTCTCGTTCGATTCGGGCACAGTCTGGGACGCATCCGCCACCAGCAGCAGGTAGTAGGCGCCGGGCGTCGGCCTTCCCGTGATCGTAGCCGCGGCGTTCCTCGGCAACGTCTGATTAGGATCAAGCCCGCCCGGAGACCCCAGTTCGCCAATGAACAGATCGTTCTGGTCCCATGTCTGATTCTGAGACAGATAGATCCGATCGATCCATGGTTGGGCGGCACGGGCGGCGCCCTGGTTCTGAATGTGCCACGACACGTTAAACGGCACATCCGGCGTAACCTCGGCGGGCGAATTCAGATTCAGCGGCACTAGGTCGGGCGCCTGCCGCGTCGTAAATCGGCCCTCTTGCGACATCCCTTCGTGACCGCACGCATCGCGCGAGATCGCCCTAAACGCATACTCCGTGTTCGGCGCCAGATCGGTGATCGTAACCGAGTGCTCGGTAACCCGCGTCCCGTTCAAAGCGCTTCGAAGCCAAGACTGATCGATCACGCGACGATACTCGACCTGCGAGGTCGCCGCCTCGTTCGTCGTCCAGGTGATCGTCGCCGACACGGGCGTAACGTTGGTCGAAAGCAAATTACCGATGACCGGGCTGACGGTATCGACCACAAAAGTGCGCGAAGCCGGAGTCGGATCGATGTTTCCAAACGGGTCTCTGGCGACGACCTCGAACGTATGGCTGCCCTCGTCGAGTTGAGCAAACGCGCGCGAGGTCGCAGAACTCCAGGCCGACCAATTGCCCCCGTCGATCCGCCACTGATACTCCAGCGCATTGCTCGGCCAGAAGTTGTCGGCGCCGACCCAAACAAAACTGACCGGCAACGAGCAGGCCTGCGCGCCCGGCCCCGATGTGATCGTCGTCTCGGGAGGCGTCGTGTCGGCCAGCGTCCTAAACATCAAGTCGACCGAGGCGCCGCTGTTCCCGCATCGATCCGCCGAACGAACTCGGAAATGATAGAGGGTGTCCAGACCCAATCCTTGGATAACGATCTGATGCTGCGTCTTCAAAATCGCATCGCAAATCGACGAACCATAAGCATCGGTCAACCCATAATCCACACAACTGGTCGCCGGTTCGTTCGTCGTCCATCGAATTACGGCCGATGTGTAGTTGGGTTCGGCGGTTATAGCAGACAAGCCCGGCGCCGCCTGATCGTCGTTCAGTTCGAACTCGCGCACTGCCGGCGTCGGATCGATGTTGCCGTCCGCGTCTCGCGCGCGAACCTCAAATCGATACAATCCATCCTGCAACCCGCTCAGTTCCACGTCGAGATCGTCCGACCAATCGCTCCAAACGCTCGCATCGGAACCCCTGCGCGACCGATAACTGAACGTCAAATCCTCGCTCGGCGTAACATCGTCCGTGCCGCTCCAGCTGAACGAGATAGGCTGCGAACAGACCAAAGAGCGATCCACCGGCCCCGTCTCTATGCGTGTGTCGGGCGCCGGATTGTGCGCATCGTAGGCGCTGATCAATGCAACGCCCCAGTCGTTCAGCGTGTTGCCGCCCGCGCTAAACGCGACCACCGGCTTGTTGGCCGTCAGCCTCAACTTCTTGCCCGGCGCAAGCGAAACAACCCCGTCCGCCTCTAAGTTGTAAGCCGACGACCCGATCACCTCGCCATCGTTGTTCAGCTCGTCAACGGTCAGCGCCGTCTCGCCATAAATCGCAAACGCCCGCCCGCCGTAAGTTTGCGAGTGAAGATGAATCGTGCGGCCGCGATCCCCCTGATAGACGGCGACATCGTCGCCCATCCATTCAATACCCGTGCCGCCTTCCAAATCGCCCGACCATACGCCCACTTTGCCGGTCGACTCTAACTTCCATCGCTTGCGGCCCACGCTCGATCTAAAGTAGTGCGTATTGTTCGCCAGCGCCCTGTCCTGCTCTAACGCCTGCCCCGTATCCAGATCGGTGATCGTAAACGTCGCATCTTCGTAGGCGAAAACAGCAATAGCCCCCCCGCCCCAATTGTGCGTCGCAAACAGGAACTTTCGACCGACGTCCTCGCCATTGTCGCTCGGCACCGCCATGTTGCCATTATGGGTGACTAAATGTAACGCGACCGTTCCCGTCGATTCTAATTTGTAAAGCACGCCCGCCGATAACGGGGCGCCCGTCGTCCGCCAATATTGATCGCGCTGCAGTGCAAAGTTAGCCGTCGGCACGCCTTGCGCTGTCTTGATCGTAACATCGGCGTCCTCATACGCCATCACGACGAACTCTTCATTGTTGCTCAGCGCAGGCAGCACAAACTCAAAATTGCGCCCGACCCTCGTCGCTTGCCCCTTAGCCGGAAAGGCCGTGGATCCCGCATTGCCAACATACAGCCAGACATGCTTCGTCGTCTGCACCTTAAACTGCAAACCGCTCGAGACCGACACCGATCGAACTTCGTACGGATTCAAGACGCCGTTCGCCGCCAGCGCCCCGCCCACAACGTTGACCACCTGAAAATAGGTCGTCTCGTTCGACGCCGCAATGGTCAGCGATCCCGAAGCAGGCGCAAACCCATAGTAAGCATGGGGATAGGTAACGTCCAGCAAATAGGACTGCTCGCGCGAGACCGCGTCCACAAACGAGGGCGCCCCAGGAACGCCAGAGGTCAGATTGTACGACACCTCTCTCGACACGGCATCGCCCGTCTTCGCCGCATCTGTCGGATTGACGTAGCTCACCTCGCGCGACACCGCATCGGTAACGACAGGCGCATCTTTGGTCCGGTAGCTCACCTCCCGAGAAACCGCATCGATCGGCGGCTCGGACTGCAAAACCTGCACCAAACGAATCAGCGACGACCCGGCAAATAAGGGAGCCAGCAGAGCCAGCATCCCTAACAGCACAACGGCGCGCTTACCGAGTCTCATTCAATGGCGCCCTATGGACGGTACGCTCTTGCCTGTATCACGCCCGCACCGGGAGGCAGGGTCAACTGGGCCTCCCAGATCGACAAAGGCGTATCGCCGCTCACGCGGATCGCTTGCACCTCGAACCGCTGACCATGGCGCGGGACGGCATAGACCACCACCGCCCAGTTCCTCGGCACGTTTCGAGCCTCTACCCGAACCGTTACCGGACCGCCGCCCGTTAGGGTAACGTCCTGCCCGCCTAAGTTCAAACTGCCCCTCGGATCGTTCGGCGCAGACGCCCCGCCGATCGACACCACCTTAACGCTCGGCGCGTTGTCCGGCGGCCAAATGAGCGGCG
This sequence comes from Armatimonadota bacterium, assembly GCA_013359125.1. Classification (NCBI taxonomy): domain Bacteria; kingdom Bacillati; phylum Armatimonadota; species Armatimonadota bacterium. The sequence continues at coordinate 66,225 of JABWCR010000009.1, forward strand.
GACTGTCGGGCGCCGCTTCGGAGGCTGCAGGCGTGCGGCGCACAACTCCATTGATGCTGTTCGCCTCCAGTCGTATCCGCCCAACAGCGCCCCGCGAACCGGTGTCGATCAAACCGGCCGATGTGCCGTCGATCGCGTTGGCCAATATCCGCACAGCCCCGCCAGAACCAAGGTAGACCGAAGAAGTACCCGCAATCGAGCGAACGGTTCCCGTAACCGTAACCGTGTTGCGACAAGCGATCAGAATCGCTCCTCCGCCCGCGCTCCCATCGTGCGTCGCGTCTGTCCGACCGCCGCCGCCCGACCCGCCGATCAAAGGCACGATCTGTGCGTTGCCGTAGGGACGAACATCGCCAAATCGGCCCGCAGCGTTGGCATTGCCCGTGCCCGATGCCGACAACCCGCCTCCCGGACCAAATCCGCCCGAAGCCACAGTGGCGAACAAGGCCGCTGCCCCTCCGCGATGGCCTCCCGGGCCAGGCTCGGCGATGCTCCCTAAGTTGGCCGCATTGCCGCCGCTCAAATCGACCGTGCCCGCAATGCTCACCGTCTCCTTGACCAGCCAAACGACCGGAGCGCCGCTCGGATGATTGATGAAACGCACGGTCGCGCCGCTCGGAATGTTCACCGAGTTGTACTTGAACACCACCGCCCACTTCGCCGCATCGTATACGCCAGCGCCCGTACCCGCCTGGTCCCACTGTCCGGGTACCGCTTGGCTCAGGTCGATGGTGAGGGTGCCGGCGCCCGGGTTGAGGTCGCCGTCCGACCCGTCCGAAGGCACATCGATCTGTCCCCAAGCCGCAAGGCCCGTCAACAAGAAAACCAATCCGATCAATCGTATGTTCATTGTTCTCTCCTGCATGGTTAGCATCCCAAACCAAAATTGCTCAGCACGGTCGCCAGATCGCTGTCGTCCACCACGCCGTCGCCGTTGACATCTTCGCCGCACCCAGTGCAGCTCGTACCAAACGCCGACAGCACGCTCGCCAGATCGACGTCGTCCACGCAACCGTCGCCGTTCGTGTCGCCCGGCACGCCGCGAGGCCCGGTATGGATCGAGCCGTCGAACCCCCGCCTCGATCCGCTGCCGCCGCCAAGCGATTCCACAACGCCCGTAAACGTGTTCGTGTCGTAGTAAAGCGCGATCCGACCGCCGCCGCCGCCGCCGCCGTTGCCATCGCCGTTAGCGCCGCCGTTCGCTCGAATGAAACCAACGCCCGCTATTTCTCGCGCCGAAACCCAGATGCTGCCGCCCGATCCCGCGCCGCCGTTGCAACTGCTGTTGTTGCCGCTCGATTCAAGACGGCCATCGACCGTAAACCGACCGGCGATGGTCAATCGCAAAGCGCCGCCGCCATAACCGGGCGGACACCCGCCGTTCGACCCGCCGCCGCCGCCGCTGCCCAAGTCTATTGGCTGCTGTGCCGACCCGTAGCTTTGACCGCCGGCCCAATCTCGACCGTTCGCGCCGCGACCGCCATATCCGGCTCCGCCGCCGCAACAATCCACCTCGCTGCCCAAACCGCGGCCGAGGCCGGACCGATGCCCAAAACCGCGGCCTGTGGTCGAGATCCAGCCGCCCTCTTCTACCAACACATCGCCGCTGATCATGAGGTGGGTGTGCTCTTCGGCCGATTGCCCCGTCAACCTGGGCGGATGCGAAAGAGAGGCGCCGCGCCTCACGATCACATCGGCGTCGATCGTCTGCGTGCCGGAAAAGTCTGCAGAACTTCCAGTGAACCCGCCATTATCCAAAATCAACTGCGCGCGCTGGCTGCCCTGCTTCATGTATATCGTGCCCGCGCCGCCGCGTCGAATAGACTCGCACCCGGTATAGCCGCCGAACGCCTGAATCTGACCGGTAAAGTCGGACCCGCCATAATAGATCGCCATTCGACCGCCGCCGCCGCCGCCCGCGCGATCGCCGTCGCATATAGAACTCACGTTGCCGCCGAGAGTCTGGATCGAGCCCGTACCGGCCAGGTGTCCCACGTTCAGCCACAAACTGCCGCCCGAGCCGCCGCCCCCCCAGTTGGAGAAGCACGTCCCGCCGTTCGCCGATAACCGACCATCCACGCGCAATTGGCCCGCGACCACTAACTTTAATGCGCCGCCGCCCGCTCCGGGCGGATTGTTGTCGTTATCCCCGGCGCCACCGCCGCTGCCTAAGTCCATCGGCTCCGTCATCGAACCATAGCACTCGCCCGCATTGTGCAAAGCGCCGTTGCTTCCTCGACCGCCATAACTGCCTCCGCCGCCTCGGTGCGATTCGCGCGGACCAAGCCCTGCGCCTGGACCAAGCCGACCGGTATACCCTCTCGCATCGACATGCACAAACGCGCCCTGTTCGATCACAAAGTTGCCAGTTACATGGATCTGCAATCGCTCGGCGTTCGTCTGCCCCTGCGGCTTCGCCGGATGGGTCAAAATCGCGCCTTGGCGCACCAGCACATCGCAATCCCAGTTCTGGATGCCTTGAAACTCGGTACCCGCGCCCGTATAGCCGCCGTTGTCAATAATCAGTTGCGCCCGCTGGCCCGTCTGCTTCAGCAAGATCGTGCCCGCGCCGCCGCGACGATTGGTAACGCATCCGGTATACCCGCCAGCGGCCTCAAACGATCCCAAGAACGTCGAACCGCCATAATAGATCGCCATCCGCCCGCCGCCGCCGCCGCCCGCGCGATCGCCATCGCATATAGAACTCACGTTGCCGCCTAAAACCTGCATAGACCCAGACCCGCTCAACTGCCCAACGCTAATCCACAGGCTGCCGCCCGAGCCGCCGCCCCCCCAGTTGGAGAAGCACGTCCCGCCGTTCGCCAAAATCCGCCCGTCTACCTTCAACTGCCCGCCGACTGTCAGCCTTAGCGCGCCGCCGCCCGCTCCCGGAGGATCGACGCCATTGTTCCCGGCCCCTCCGCCGCTGCCCATCTCCGTCGGTTCTGTGATCGAGCCGTAGCAATCGCTCGTGCCGAACAGCGCCCCGTTTCCGCCACGCCCGCCATGGCTGGCGCCGCCTCCGCGAGTATCGGTCGATGCGCCCAATCCTCTTCCAGGGCCGCTCCTGGCTGGATAGCCTTTCGAAGAGAGATCGATCCGACCGCGCTCCTTTACCTCTACGTCCGTCTCAACGCTTAAACTCAACGGCGCAGCGCCCGTCGTCGTAACAATTCCGTCCACCGTCATCGCGGCGTTCGGCTCGACGGTCAGCTTGTAAAACTGGTGCGACCCGTCGATCGTAACCGTGCAGCCGCGCACAATGATATCCCCGCCCTCATAGGTCAAATCGTTCGGCCCAATGTACGCATTAGAAGTAAACACATACTGCCGCGTCAGCAGCGTAATCCGAACCGCATAGTCGCTGTTCGCATCGGTGTTGTCGCCAAAAAAGTTGTCGTTCGGGCACACAAACAAGTACAAACCGCTTGCCGGCACCTGAATCCGCGTCGAACCGATAGAAAAGTCCTGAGGAATGTCGGTCGGCAGATTCCCCTCCCGCGTGTTGACCGACACAACGTCCAACCCCGCATCGATCGCCCCGGGCACGCGAGCAGGGCTGGAAGGCGGATCCAGATTCCAAGAGTTGCTGAACATCCCCAGCATGTCCGTCCGATTAGCCCCGCTCGACCCGCCGTGATAAGAACCCAAAGACTCGATGAGAACGATGTCGCCCGGCAAAACGCCGATCGCGGGCAGATAAATAGGCACGTTCTCCCATGCGTTGGGGTCGGCGTTGGTGCGCAAATAAGTCTCGCGAGGATCGATCAGAAACGAAATCTGACCCGACGCCAACGGCGACAGACAGCACAGAACGGCCAACAGAGCGAGAAACCGACCTAATGCAAGCGAGTTCATACAAGCCCTCCGATCAACTTCGCACGGAATATTTACCCTCCGCGACGCCGATTCCTTCTTTTTCAAAATCTTCGCCCAAATGGTATACTTTTGTCTACTATTTTCGCCACCCTATTGGGGCTTGCAAGCAGGCCGCCATAGGAGGATGAGGTTGAAACAAGAACAGTTTAGCGAAGTCTGGGGCGTGCTGATCAGCGACCGAAAGTGCGAGTACCCCTACGCCCGAGAAGACACGTTTGAGCGCAAGCTTAAGCGGCACCGAAGCAAGGTCGGCGCGCTTCACGACGATATCGCCGCCTACGATCCGGCCAACTACCTGGAGGCGCGCGAGTTGGCAACCGCCCTTGAGCGCTCCTGCTTGACTCGACATCAGCGAGAGGTCTTTGACCTGTACCTAAACGGAAACACTCTCGAAGAAATCGGACGTCGGTTCGGCATTACCAAACAGGCTGTCTACAAAAATCTCTGCCTGGTCAAAGCCAAAATGCGCCGAGCCTCTCGGCAAAACCCATACACCGGTCTCGCCGACGTCTATCGCTCGGAACTGCGCCGAACTTCAGGCAGAATCGGACGCAAGATATGCCGTTAATCGCCTACAAACCGCCCTTAAGCAGATAGAGCAGTCCGACCTGATCGGACTGGCTCCAACGCTCGGTGCACTGCCCGTTGGCCATCTTAAACACGGAAATGCCTTGAAACCGCACGCTTTTACCCGTTGCCGCAATGCCCATAAACTCGCCTTGGTGCCGGCCCGACACGTTAAAAACAACCGCCAGCCGATCGCCCGACGCGATCAGTTCGATAATCTCGATCTGAGAACCGGGAAATGCCGACCAAAACATCTGGTAAAAGCCCACAATTCCGTCATATCCGGTCGGCGGGTCAAAATGCATGACGACCTCCGGGCTATAGAACGACAGATAGCCCGGATAGTCGCCAGAGTTCCAACATTCGACCGCGCGACGAAGCGCGATCGCGTTCCTTGTTTCCGAGTCCAATCTCAGCCTGCGGGCGTATAGACCCAAAACGTCGCGCCGTGCGGATCGGACAAGAGAGCCATCCGTCCGATACCGGGCAGATCCATAGCCGGCACCATTAAACTGCCTCCCATGCTGACAGCCTTGTCGACTTTGGCGTCAACGTTGTCCACGGCGATATAGATCGTCCAATGCGGCGGCACGCCCTCCATTTCGGGCGCCTGCAGCGACATGCAACCGCCGATCGACGTTTCCCCTTTTTTCCACATCGTATACGTGCCGCCGGGCGTTTCCATCTCGCTCGTATCCCAGCCGAACAGCTGCGTGTAGAAGCTCTTCGAACCGCTCACGTCGGGGCTGTACAACTCGTGCCATACGAACGTCTCGCCAACGGCTTTGGTGAAGTCATCCATCTTCCGTCCTCCATGCGTCCTTTGAACGCGCTTTAAGTTAGGTTAACGTTCGACGATCAACCCGCCCCTCCTGCTACGCCGAACGGGAAAAAATCAAGATGTAGCACAATTTTGGGCTCGAATCCGACACGGAAACAGGAGCCGCGGCCCGCTTATCGAACCCATCATCCATGTGGATCCGACGCTGCCAGATCGATTCCGAAGAAGACTCGCCCCTCCCAATCCCAACGCAAATCGTCTCTAACGAAGAGTTCATACCGCCGCCTCAATCGCCCCAACAAAGGGAGATGGCCGCAAGAGCCCTCCAAATGGCCGCCGAGAAAGCCGCAAAGCTAGGCATGACCCGGCGACAGTTCTTGCGCACGGGCGGCGGCATGGCCGTCTCGCTTATCGCCATGAACCAAGTCTTCGGCGACAGTTTCAGAGTCTCGATGGAAGAAGCCGACGACCCAGACGCCTTTGCCGCAAACGAGCCTCAAAACCAATTCATCTTCGACGTGCAGACGCACCACGTGGACGTAGAAAGCGAGTGGTATTCAAAAACGCCCGAAGGCAACCTGTCCGCCAACTTCTTCCGCACCTTCCGACCCTCGGCCAAATCGACCAAAGAGGCGCTCGAATTGCTCAACCGAGACCATTACGTCAAAGAGATCTTTATGGACTCCGATACCAAAATGGTCATCGTCAGCGGCGTGCCCACGGCTACCTGGGACGCCAACCCCTTGCCGCCCGACCGCATGGTCGCCACGCGCAAGCACGTCAACGACTTGGCCGGGAGCAAACGCGCCCTTAGCCACGGCCTCATCCGCCCAAATCTGGGCGGCAAGGAGCTCGAAGAACTCGAACGCCAGGTCAAAGAGCTGAAAATCGACGCTTGGAAAGTCTATACCGGCGCCGAGACGGGCAAGAACGCCTGGTGGATGGACGACGAGAAAGTCGCCTACCCCTTCTGGGCGCTTACGGAGAAGTTGGGCGTCAAGAACGTCTGTGTGCACAAGGGTCTGCCTCTCGGCGTCTTCAATGAAGAGCATTGCAAACCGAAAGATCTGATTAAGGCCGCCAAGGACTTTCCCAACCTCAACTTCATCGCCTACCACTCTGGGTTCAGAGGCTTTCGCCCCCTACGACCCCGCGAAGGCGAGGCGACCGACCCGGCCTACATCGCTTGGACCAGCGACCTGGTCAAAGACCTCAAGGACAATCCGAAGGTCAAAAACGTCTACTTTGAGCTCGGCGCCACCTTCGACATGACCAGCGCCTATCAGCCCGAAGTCTGCATGCACCTCTTGGGACAGATGCTCCAAGTCCCCGATGGCGAAAACCGCATCCTTTGGGGCACCGACAGCATCTGGAACGGCAGCCCCCAGAGCCAGATCGTCCGCCTGCGCCGCATCAAGATCAAGGACGAACTGATCGAAAAGCACAAATACCCCCAACTGACCGATGCCATCAAGGACAAAATCCTGGGCCTCAACGCCGCGCGCCTCTTTGGCATCGATCCCCAAGAATCCATGAAATCGATCAAAGAGGACAAGCTGACCAAAAAGCGCGCGGCCTACTTGGAAGACCCTCAACCGTCCAATGCGCGATACGGCTGGGTCTGGAAGTCAGAGCCCGGCCGCCGGCCCAACCAAAAATTCGGCGGCTAGTCTCCAGCGCGAGGCGACCAAGGACCGATCGGATAATTATCGTCCGGTCCGCACCAAATCGGATAGATCCACATGGCGGCCGTAACTCGCGCCTGCTCTTCCGTGCCCCGATAGACGCACTTGTGCCACTTGCTGTGACCGTCAACAAAGAGAAAGTTTGCGCCGCCCATGTGGCCGCACCAGGTCTCGTTCGTTTGCGTGCAATCGATGTCGGTATCGCCAGCGGCCAAAGCGCCCTGTCCGCCGCCTTTGTTTCTGATCTCTAACATAAAGAAAGAGGTGGACGGCTCCTCCCAAGCCCCAAAGAAAGGATCTTTGAAAATATGCTCGGAGACGGCGTAGCTCAGCCACAGTTCGTATCGGCGCGTAGCCGGGTTCATGGTAACGTTCCATTCGGCCAACGGCCGCGTGCCGGTCAACTCGACATAGGTCGGATTGCTGGGACAGTTGAAGAAATTATCCTTATTGCCCGTCTTCTCACCGACCTTCATCTTTGTGTAAGGCATCAATAGGTACATCCACCAATCTTCCTGCCAGGTGCGGGCGGTTCCGCTCAAAGACCGCTCGTGGCTGAAGAACATCTCATTGTAATCCTGCATGTACATCTGCGAGGCGAGCCCGATCTGCTTCTGATTGGACAGGCATAGAGTCTGCCGCGCCTTCTCCCGCGTCTGAGCGAACACGGGGAACAAGATACCGGCCAGTATTGCAATGATGGCGATCACGACGAGCAGTTCGATCAACGTGAATCCCTTTTTCATAGACGTCCTCCTTGACGGCCACAGGTTACCAAGCAAGCCGTTAAGCCTTTGTTAAGTTCGCCCTCCTTTAATCGCATCTTAACTTGCCCAGCGGTAGCCTCACAGACAGTCAGCTCCGCTGACAATCGAAACGGAGGGTTTCTAAAAATGATCAAGAATTGCTGGGCGCCTTTGGCGATGGTCGCACTGATCGCAACCTCGCAGGCGCAGCTGAGAATGTCCGAGACGTGCGTCAATCCCCCAGGCTCCCCCGATGTCGGCCGCGAGTATGTTGAAATCCGAAGCTCGCAGCCCAACTACGATCTGACCAACGTCTGGGTGATCGGCATCGATGGAGAGGGCGAGTTCAACCCGGGCAACATCCACTGGGCCGTCCCGTTGCGCGACGACAACGGCAACTGGCTGAGCACAGGTTCCAACGGTCTGTTCCTGCTTCGAGACTCGGCCGTCATGCTTCTGCCCGAGGCTTCGCCCGATACCACTGTCTTAGTGGCGAACGACGGCTTTACCCTTGCAGGCATGGGCAACGACTCCTATACGGTCGCAATAGTCTGCAACTTTACGGGCCAAGTCGGCGACGACGTCGACACAAACGATGACGGCGTTATCGACAATCCGCTTTGGGATCGCGCCTTCGACGCGATCGGTTGGCTCGACGGAGACAACACCATGCCGGGCGTTACCGACCGCGTCTATGCGACCGCTTTGAACGGAATAGAAGTTCCCGAATCCGCTAGGCAGCGAGCTGACGGAAGCATTTGGGAGCCGGACGGGCTCTATTGGTTCGGCGGCGACAACTGGATCGCTTGTGACACCGGTCGCGCCTCAGGCGCGGGCGACTTCGGGCCGTACTCTTTTAACGCGACGAATCGCGTGGTCAACGGCACGCTCCCAATAGGCGCAGCCCCCAACCCCGGTAACGACAACCTCGGCATGAAGGCCCCCGTCGCTGGCGATGTCAACTTCGACGGATGCGTAGACGATGTCGATCTGGCTATCGTGCTCGAATCGTTCGGCATGTCCGGCTGCAAACTTCCCGCCGACTTCAATGGCGACGGAGTGGTCGATGACTCCGATCTAGCTCTGACCCTGGCCAATTTCGGGGCCGGATGCTGATTTAACAACCCATGACTCGCCGCGGATACTCCTCGGTCCAGGCGCGTCCCTCCCCAAACTCTCCCTGGAACAGCCGCCAAGCTCCAGGGAGAGCCTCGATGACCTCCGCAGAGCCGCTTGAGCAAGCAAGCCTTGCCAAGATTGACTCTGAGAACGCTCGTTAAGGTTGAATCAACGCTTTGCGATTTAACCTCCGCTGAACCCTTTCCGGGATAGAATCGATGCGTCGTTAGGGGCTACGTTCAGCGAAGTCCGTCTGCGTTTAAGTAAAGGAGGGGGCGGCGCGGGCGGATTGCCCGCGCCGCTTTTTTCTTAAGGTCGCTCTCAGACTGCCATCTCGGTCTGCCTCAGGCTTAAGCGGCGACGCGTACAGGGAACAAACGCTATCCCTCGCAGCCGAGGCCGAAGTTGTGGAGGAGCTCTTCTAAGTCCCTCCCGTCGACAATGCCGTCGGCGTTCAGGTCGAGCGAGGGGTCGGCCGTGCCGTAGCCTTCCAGCAGTTTGGCCAGGTCGGCGTCGTCGATGCATTCGTCGCCGTTCACGTCCCCCTCGCTAAAGACGGGGAGGATTTTGTACTTGGAGAGGGGAGCGGGGGCGGAGGAGCCGTAGGACATGATGTAGAGATGGCCGCGGTCGTATGTTGACCAGGACACAAGGGCGGATACGGTCAACCATTGGTGCCAGACGGGCCTGAGGTTTCGATCCAATTTGAGCGCCATCTGCCGAAGATTCGCGAAGTTGCCGTCGTAGCCCACGCCGATGCAATATACTGCGCCGCGGGCGTCGCTTAGAAACAGGCCGTAACCCTCCCGTTGATGAATACCGGGCAACGGCAAGGGTTGGCCGCGGACGACCTGTCCCGTCTCCTTATCAATGTGCAACAGGACGCGAAACCCGCTTTGGTCGTTCCAGACCGCCATCAGGCGGTCGAGCGGATCGAACCACACGCGAAAGCTGGAGGCCGAGAGCGAATCGGTCGGCTCGAAGGAAGTGTGCCACAACTGCCCCGCATAGGCGTCGAAGCCAAATAGGTGGTTGCGCCAGCCGTCCGGCCCTAGGGCAAACAGTCCGGCATAGACCTCGTGAGAGTTGCGAAGAGCCAGCATGCTGCTCCCTGCAGCGCCTTCGATCGAATCGGGCAGCAAGGCTTGAGAGTTCAGAAGTGTGCCATTATGATCATAGACGACCAAGTAAGGAAAGGTTCTACTGTTGACGTAGGCTCGCGGAATCCTCGCGATGATGGAGTCCGTCGTTCTGCCTCCTCCGCCCAAGTAGATGAGAGCGGTCAAGGGCCGATAGTCTCGGCGCCAGCGCACGTTCAAATCGTGATCGATCGAGAGCGTAATGATGCGCAGGTTCCACCAACTGGTCATCAGAGCCAAGGTGTCGTTCGGTCCGCGCCTGACTTCGACTGTGTCAGGATTGGTGTCGGGCACGAACAGGGATCGAATGTATTCGCCGGACGGCGATCGCTTCAGCACAACCGTGCCCAAAGCGCCGCCGACTCTATAGGATCCTGCCGTTACAAAGGAATCGTCGGGCAAGACGACGATCGTCGACAGGTTGCCTCCGCTGCCAATGCTTATCAAGCGAGCCCACAATAGGCGGCCGGACGGAGCGACCTTCGCCATTATCACCGAACTCGAGTAATTGGCCGAGCCGACGAGAAGCAGATTGCCTGCGCGGTCGAACGCTCCGTCTTCGATGATGGTGCCGCTGCCGGAAGGGGGCGCGTGCCATTGAAGTCTCAGTTGGGCGTTCGCGACGCCGACTGAAAGAAGGACCAAACAAGCGAAAACTCGGATCATGATCGCATTCCCATTGTTTGCGGACACCGGGGGCGGCGAAAGCCGCCTCCAAGCCAGTTCGTCATCGGTCTCCCCGGCGGCCTAGGTTGCGCAGCGCGATCTCGACGTCGGCGGCGTCGACCTGGCCGTCCTTGTTCAGATCGGCTTGCAGAAACTCGCCGTTTCGACGGTCGCTCTGTCTGCCGATCTGGGCGGTCGCCAGCGCAAGGTCGGCCGAATCGACGACGTCGTCGCCGTTAGCGTCGCCCGAACGGAGCGCCACGAAGGCGCGAGCGCCCGGACCCAGATCGGCCTCGAACCGCTTGCCTAGATAGCCCTGCTGGGGCGGAATGTAGAACTCGTAGCGGCCCGTCGGCAGCGTCGAATAGAGCGGCGATCGCGCCAAGCCGTCCGGACCGACGCCCGTGATCGACAGGCGGTAGACCCGGAGCAAGAGGCCGCTCGCGCGGTCGCGCGCTTGAACTTCCACGGGCGGCATGGACAGTTCGCGCCATGCCGGCGCGTCAAGCGCCTCTTCCTCGGTCAGTTCGGACTCGCCTTCAGAGCCTTCGAACTGAAACTCCATCTCGCCGGGCTCCTCGATATCGCACTGAGGAAAAACGACCGGCTTCGCGCGGACCCACGTCGCAATCGAGGGCACGCCCGCCGTGTCGACCAAAAACAGCATGTACCATCCCGGCGGCGCGACGTGAGGCGACCAAGGCATCGTAACCGTCAGCGTGCCGGACGAGTCTTGCGAGCCCGTGGAAGGCGAGAAGTTCAGCCGCACCAGTCGCTGGTCGAAGTCGACCGAATGGGTCACCGAGCCGGGTCGAACCAGGTGCGCCGACTGAATCTGTCGGCCGCTCGGCAGCGCATAGCTCACGCCGATCGTTTGGCCGTAATCCGCCTCTTCCAGCGTTTGGGCCGTGATCCGAGGGCGGTCCGTCGAGTCGTCGATCCGAACGTGCTGGCCTTCGACCACCTTGAACAGGTAGGGCGGCGAAAAGATTGTCGGATAGAGATTGCGCGCGCGGCGATGACGATCCCGGGGATCGACTCCGCCCGGCCAGGGCGCCCCAGTGTTCCAATAGGCATCATCGCCCTCGTGCGAGTCCATGTCCGTGCCCGTCGCTAAAATTCGACCGTCGGGCAACAGGATCATGGTGGAATGGTACATCCGGGCGCCGTCGGGAGTTAGAAGTCCTCGGTTGTAATCGTTCGCATGGGTCTCGTTATGAAGGGGGAAAGTCTGGTCGATGTCCGCGTTCGACATCGGCTCCATCGCGCTCCACGTCGCCCCGGTCCAACCTCCGCCCGAAACGCTCGGCTTGACGAGATCGGACTCGTATCGAACGTGCTGACCCATCTGCCATGCGCAGCCGGCGTCGTTGGCATGCTTCATGCCGCCGCCCACGAACAGATCGCCCGTGGGCAAGAGGACCGCGCTGGGATACTTGGCGCCCGGACGGCCTGGCGGGAAGGAACCCATCGGCGCGGAAGCGGTCTTTGTATGGTGAGAGCCCGCATGATCCGCGCTGTGCTCGTACGTGTAGACTCTGGCGAAGTCGTCTCCGGCGTGGGGCGCGCAGGCCTGGTTTCCGCCAATCCGTGCGACTTGGTTAAGCGTCTGGCCTGCGACGCTCTGTGGGTTGGACGAGCCGTCTCTGCGCGGTAGCAGCACGGTCGCCAAGCCGCTCCGCGTGATCGTCGGATAGGCGGTTTCGCCCGGGCCGTTGCCGACCTTTCGCTTCCAGTCCCATGCGCTCTGCTCCGGCGCGCACCCTGGAACTTTCTGATGGGAGTTGAGCACGTAGACGGGATAGAGCGGGCCGTTGTAGGTCGCTCGGGAGGTCGCTTGACCCTGGCCGTCCAGGAAGCTGACCAGGTGAAGCCGAGGATACTCGTTGCCCAGCGCGGGCCGCTCGTCGTTGACGTTAAAGTTTGTAAACCAGTGCGGCGGCGAGCACGAGTCGTCCTTGTCGAGGAAGTAAGTCGTCAGTTGGTTCGTGTGAGGATGGTAAAGGTCGTAGTTTCTGGTGAAGCGAGGCTTGCCGGTTGTTTGATCGACGCAGTAGAACGAGCCTCCAGTATTGTCGATGCCGCCGACAACGAGCGCCGAGCCGTCCTGCAAGAGGAGCGGCGAGGCGTACCATCGCTTTTCGGACATGGTCGGAAGAGTATCCGGCGACGGCGCCGCCGAACCTTTCCAGCCGGCTTGATTCAGGTAGTTGTTCGTCGATGAGAAGTTTCGCCACTGCTCGACATTGTAAGCAAAGAGGGAATAGAGCCCGTGCGTGGGTTCGTTATGCCCCGGCGGATGGTAGCTGCCGCCCGCCACAAAGAGTCTGCCGTCGTCGAGAACCGTGTGGCCGCTGCAGAAGAGATTAGAGGACCAGGCGAATGCTTGAAACTCCGAGTGGTTCTCGACTTGCCAATCCCTCGAATAGCCGATGAATCCAAACATATGGCGCTGGGCAGCGTTTGGATAGAGCGCTTTGTCCCAAGCATGCCGCCACAAGAGGTGGGCGTTCCAACTGTGGGTGTAGACGGTCATGGTCTCGAACGGCCTTGACTGATCCCCGCGACCGATGAGCATGACCGTTCCACGGCCCTCTTGCTGGCCGCCCGATTCGGGCAAAGTCAGCCTGCCGGGCAAAAGCACGGCGTGCACGCCGAAGGTGTCTCGAATCTCTCGCGCGCGCTCGCGAGCGCCGGCCAAACTGACGCTCTCGGCCGATTCAAAGTCGCGAAAGGGGCTTGAGGCGTCGTTGTACGGCGCGAACAAGGAGGTCGTGAAGCCCCAGTGGTGCTCGCGCCACCTGACCGGGCGCGGATTGAGGGTCGTGCCTTCCATGTAGTCGAAGGGCGAGTTGTAGTAGCCGTGATAGAGAAAGTCCCACTTGCCCGTCGTGCCGTACAGGTTTTGCCCAGGGGCTTGAGGGGGCTGGGAGAGGAAAAGAACGGCAAGCGCACAGAGGACGGTCAGCTTAAGCCTCCGAGCGGTCGGAGCGCGATGATAAGCGCGCAAAGACTGGTCGGAGGATGCGTTGCGTTGCGTTGCGTTGAAGACGTTAGCATGTCCAGAAACCTCCTGTTTAGATTGTAACCCGATTCTTTCGATCCTGGTAAAGCTATTCCTTCTAACACTTTCTTGACATAACCCAGCTCAGATCTAGCCTGGCTTTAAGCTTTTGTAAAGGTTCCTACGCAGAGCAACCCTTTAACGCGCCGTTAACGGTAGCGCCGGTAGGCTAAGAAGTGTGAACATAGAGAGAATTGAATCCATGACTCGCCGCGGACACTCCTCGGCCCCGGCGCGTCCCTCCCCAAACTCTCCCTGGAACAGCCGCCAAGCTCCAGGGAGAGCCCCAATTATCCCTTCTTCTCGTGCGCGGGCCGGGCGATGATCTTTAATTGCGAACCGACATACGGATAGTGTCGCCGGATCGCGTTTTCTAAATACCTAATGTACGAAAAGTGCGCCAGCTCCTCGTCGTTCACAAACAGCACGATCGTTGGCGGTCGCACCGCAGGCATCGTCGCATAGTAAACCTTCAAAATCCGCCCGCGCCTTGAGAGCGGTCGCTCGAATATCGCCTCTTGGATAATCGTGTTCAATTCGCCTGTGCCGATCCTAAAGGCCGCGGCGTCCGCCGCCTCCATCGCCGTATCGAGCATCGCCCCAATGCCAGTGCGCTTTAGAGCCGAAACGAAGCAGACCGGCGCATAGGCAAACGACGGCGACTGCTCGCGCATCATCGTCGCAAAATCCTGCTTGACCGCGCTCCTCTTTCTTGGCTGGCCGTCCGGCGGCTCGATCAAGTCCCACTTGTTGACCGCCCATACGATCGCCTTGCCGCCGTCGTGCGCGTACTGCGCCACCCGTTTATCCCCGTGCGTGATCCCCTGTTGCCCGTCGATCACCACAACCGCCGCGTCCGCGCGCTGGATTGCTCGTTCTGCCCGCAACTGCGCGTAATACTCCAGCGTGCGCTGCACCTTGCCGGGCCTTTTCAAACCGGCAGTGTCGATCAATGTCAGGGACTGCCCTTTCCACTCAAAGGCCGTATCGACCGCATCTCGCGTCGTGCCCGGAATCTCCGATACGATCGCCCTCGCCTCGCCCAAAACCGCGTTCAGCAACGACGATTTTCCAACGTTCGGACGGCCAACGATCGCGATAGGCAGATTGTCGCTCAGGTCTTCTTCGAACGGCACTTCCGGCGCGCGCTCGAATATCGCGTCGAGAACTTCGGCCACCCCATGCCCGTGCATAGACGAGACAGGCATTGGAGCCCCAAGCCCCATCGCATGAAAGTCTGCCGCCACCATCGCCCATCGATCCGGGGCGTCCGCCTTGTTCACCAACAGCAACACCGGCTTTCGACCCTTGCGAAGCATATCGGCCACTTCCAGATCGGCCGGATGGATACCCTCCTTGCCGTCCACCAAGAAAAGGATCAGATCGGCCTCGGAAATCGCGATCTCGGCCTGCACGCGCACCTGCTCGATCAAGGGATCGTCCTCGCCGAACAGGATGCCGCCCGTATCGATCACGCCGTAAGCCTTGTCCTGCCATTCCGCTTCGTGATAGAGCCGATCTCGGGTTACTCCCGGCGTATCCTCGACGATCGCCGCTCGCTTGCCGATCAGGCGGTTAAAAAGAGTGGACTTGCCCACGTTCGGGCGGCCCACAATCGCCACAACGGGCGGTCGCGTCTTGGCAGGGGCAGAGGTTTCCATTAGGCGGCGATCGATACCATCCTTTCTATGGCCAGCCTCGCCTTGTCGGCGATCTCCTTCGGCACGGTAACCTCGTAAACGTCGTCCCTCAGCGATCGATAAAGCTTCGGCAGGTTGATGGTCTTCATGTATTGGCAAATCGCATCGGCCTTAACCGGCAGAAAAGTCTTGCCCGGCGCCGCCTTTTGAAGCTGATGCAGGATGCCCACTTCGGTCGCGACCAGCGTAACCGGCTGGCTCGTCTCCTTGGCATGTCGCACCATTCCGCCCGTGCTCAGCACAAACGTCCGATCCTTGGGCAAGTCGCCTTCCGCCAGCGCCGTCATGCATTGCGACACGCAACCGCACTCGGGATGGATCAAAAAATCGGCGTCGGGATGCTTCTCCATCATCTCCATCACGCGCTCCGGTCGAAAGCCCGCATGGACATGGCACTCGCCCGGCCACAAATGCATCTTGCGGCCCGTAACCCTTTGCACATAGTATCCGAGGAACATATCGGGCAGGAACAGTATCTCCCTGTCCTCAGGAATCGATTGCACGACCTTGGCGGCGTTGCTCGATGTGCAGCAGTAATCCGACTCGGCCTTCACCTCGGCGTCGGTGTTGACGTAGGCCACCACGACCGCGCCCGGATGCTCGGCCTTCCATGCCCGCAGCTGTTCCGCCGTGATCGTTGCCGCCAACGAACAGCCAGCCTCCAGATCGGGAATCAGCACCCGCTTGTCCGGACACAAGACGGCCGCCGTCTCCGCCATAAAGTGCACGCCGCAGAACACGATCAGCCTCGCCTCCGTACGAGCAGCCTCTTGGCTCAGCTGCAACGAATCGCCCACGAAGTCGGCTATATCCTGAATATCTGGAATCTGGTAGTTGTGCGACAGAATCACCGCCTGCCGTTCGATTCTTAATGTGTTGATGCGCTCGATCAACTCGTCCCGCGAAAGATGGGGGATATCGCTGTCTTCTTCGATGGCGCGCGAGGCCGCCGTGTAGAGAGGTCGCCCCGTCTCGGTTTTCATGATTCTCCTCGTGCTCTTTGCGACGAACAGCCCGGGCAATCCGAGCGGGGATGTTGTCCGCCGCGAATGTGGTTTACGCCTAATTCTACCCTAAAGCAGGCCCAACTCTAACTTCGCCTCGTCGGTCAACAGGTCGGGGGTCCAGGGCGGGTCCCAAACCAGTTCGACCACCACGTCCCGCACGCCCTCGACCTCTCGGACGTGCTGCTCCACCTCTCCCGGCAACGATCCGGCCACCGGACAGGCGGGCGTCGTCAGCGTCATCTGCACGTGCACGTCGCCCTCAGCCTTCACATCCACGTCGTAGATCAACCCTAGGTCATAGATGTTGATCGGGATTTCGGGATCATAGATCTGATGCAGCGCTTCCACAACGTTGTTTCGCAATACGACGGTATCTAATCCAGACATTCCTTTACTCCGTGGTTACCCGTTCGGTCTGATCATGGATCGCCGCCTGTAGCGCGTGCCAAGCCAGGCTGGCGCACTTGACCCGCGTCGGATAAGAACTGATGCCCCCGAAGGCCGCCAGTTTGCCCAGTTCCTCGCCATCCTCGCCAGTCGTGATCAGCCGGTGAAAAATGGCGAACAGCTGATCCACTTCCGAGATCGCCTTGCCCTTCAATGCCTCGGTCATCATCGACGCCGAGGCCTTCGAAATGGCGCATCCGACCGATTCGAAACCGACCGCGCTCAAAGTCTCGCCGTCCACCTGGGCATAGACCGTTATCCGATCCCCGCACAATGGATTGTAGCCGTCCGCCCGACGGTTAAACTCGGCCAACCGGCCATAGTTGCGCGGCGTGCGATTGTGATCCAAGATGGTCTCTTGATAAAGCTCGTCAATCTCGTTCATTAGGCCGTTTTAAGGCGTTCGAACAGCCAACTCTCCAACTGATCGCGGATCGATTCCACCGGTATGCGCTGCACAAGGTCGTTGGCAAAGGCGAAGACCAAGATGCTCTCTGCATCTCGCTTCGGGATGCCGCGCGAACGCAGGTAGAAGAGGGGGTCCTGCTCTAGATAGCCGACCGTCGCGCCGTGCGTGCACTTGACGTCGTCTGCAAAAATCTCGAGCTGCGGCTTCGAGTTGATCTGAGCGTCCTCTGAGAGCAACAGCGCTTGGTTGGTCTGCTTGGCGTCCGTCTTCTGAGCATCCTGCCGCACAAAAATCTTGCCCGTAAAAACGCCCTTGCCGTTTGCGTCCAAAATCCCTTTGTAAAGTTCATGGCTCTGGCAGTTGGGCATCGCATGGTCGATCGAGGTGAAGTTGCCGACCAACTGATCCTGCCCGGCAAAGTACAAGCCGTTCAAGGTGCAATCGATGTTTTCGCCGTCCAATTTAGCCCCGATGTCTAGCCTTGCCAAGGCCCCGCCAAAGCTGATCGATTGCGACGCGGCAACCGCATCCCGCTCGATGTAAACCCCCATCGACGCCAGGTGAATCGCCTCCAATGACTCTCGCTGGAGCCTGACATGCTCGACATGGGCGTTCGGTGAGACGAAAATCTCCGTAACCGGGCTCGTCCATGTCAAGCCGCTGCTGAGAAACTCTTCGACGATCACGGCCTCGGCCGATTCTTCGGCGATGACCAATGCTCTTGGGAAATTAGCCGTGCCCGCGCCCTGCGAGCGGTAAGCGATCAAAATCGGCTTCTCTATCCGGACGCCCTTGGGAATGTGCACAAACGCTCCGTCCAAAAAGAGCGCCGCGTTCAATGCCGCAAACGCATGGGTCGAAGGAGGCGTTTGAACGGCCAGAAACCGCTCGACCAGATCGGGCATTCGCTCGACGGCCTCTCGCAACGAGCAGACAACAGCCCCGTCGGGCAAATCGCCCGCAACCTCGACGCATCGCCCGTTCACAATCGATAGGCGCGCCGACCACTCGCCTGGAACTGCATCCATCGAACCGTGCGAAGCCAGCCTGAAGTCGTTCTCTTTAAGCACATGGAGCGGCATAAATCGCCAATCCTCCATCTTGGTGGTCGGCAGTCCCTTGCGCTGAAAAACGTCCCAAGCCGAGGCTCGCAATTCCGTCAGCCAACTGGGCTCGGCGCCCAACTGCGACCGGGCATCCTCATAAAGAGAGGCCAACGAACTGTTCTGTTCGGCTACAAGAGTCGTTTCCATTGTCCTAAAGCGCGCTCACCACAGCGCGGCCCGCGTCGATCCAACCATATCCCTTCTCTTCTAACTCCAGCGCAAGCTCTTTGCCGCCCGACTTGACGATCCGCCCGTCCGCCATCACGTGCACATAATCGGGAACGATGTAGTTGAGCAACCGCTGATAGTGCGTAACCACGATGATCGACCGCTCGGGCGAGCGCAGCGAGTTGACACCGTTGGCCACCACCTGAAGCGCATCGATATCAAGACCCGAATCGGTCTCGTCCAATACGCAGAGTTTTGGCTGAAGCACCGCCATCTGGAAAATCTCGTTCCGCTTCTTCTCTCCGCCCGAGAAGCCCTCGTTGACGGGTCGCTTCAGCATCTCGGGGTCCATGTTCAAAAGCGCCATCTGCTTCTTGGCCAGCGCCATAAACTCGACGGCGTCCAACTCTTGCTCGCCGCGATACTTGCGAACCGCGTTGTAAGCCGCCTTCAGAAAGTAGAGATTATTGACCCCGGGGATCTCGACCGGATACTGGAAAGCCATAAACACGCCTTCGGCCGCCCGCTCTTCCGGCTCCATCTCTAAAAGGTCATGGCCGTTGTAGACGATCTCGCCTTCGGCAACCTCGTAATCGTGATGACCGGCGATCACCCTAGCGAGCGTGCTCTTTCCCGAGCCGTTCGGCCCCATGATGGCGTGCACCTCGCCCGGTTCCACCTTCAGGTCGATGCCTTTGAGGATCGTAGCGTCCTCGACCTTGACGTGCAGATTTCTTATCTCAAGCATTCTCTTGATGTCTCCTGTTTGACTTCTATTATCCGACGCTGCCTTCCAAACTGATGCCCAGCAGCTTCTGCGCTTCGACGGCAAACTCCATGGGAAGCTCTCGAAAGACTTCCTTGCAAAAACCGTTCACGATCATGTTGACCGCGTCTTCCGTCGGGATGCCCCGCTGCCGGCAATAAAAAATCTGATCTTCGCCGATCTTCGATGTGGACGCCTCGTGCTCGACGCTGGCAGTCTTGTTCTTCACCTCGATATAGGGGAAGGTATGAGCGCCGCATCGGTCGCCGATCAGCATCGAATCGCACTGCGAATAGTTCCTCGCATTGTCGGCGCCCTTGTTGATCTTGACCAGACCCCGATAAGTGTTCTGACCGCGCCCGGCGGAGATGCCCTTGGAGACGATCGTGCTCCGGGTGTTCTTGCCGATGTGCACCATCTTCGTGCCCGTATCCGCTTGCTGGAAGTTGTTGGTAACCGCAACGGAGTAGAATTCGCCGACGCTTCCGTCGCCTTTGAGGATGCAGCTGGGGTACTTCCAAGTGATGGCGCTACCGGTCTCGACTTGCGTCCAGGTGATCTTGGAGTTGCGTCCTTGGCAAATGCCGCGCTTGGTTACAAAGTTAAAGATGCCGCCCACGCCTTCCTTATCGCCCGGATACCAGTTCTGCACGGTCGAATACTTGATCGTCGCGCTTTCGTGCGCGATCAGCTCGACTACAGCCGCATGGAGCTGATTCTCGTCGCGCATCGGCGCGGTGCACCCCTCCAAGTAGCTAACGTACGCGCCTTCTTCGGCGATGATCAGCGTGCGCTCGAACTGCCCCGTGTTGCGCGCATTGATCCTAAAGTAGGTGGAAAGCTCCATCGGACAGCGCACACCCTTGGGCACGTAGACGAACGAGCCGTCGGTGAAAACAGCCGAGTTGAGCGTGGCGTAGAAATTGTCCGTGTAAGGCACGACCGAACCCAGATACTGACGCACCAGTTCGGGATGCTCTCGAACAGCCTCCGAGAAACTGCAGAAGATGATGCCCAACTCCGAGAGCTTCTCCTTATAGGTCGTAGCGACCGAAACGCTATCGAACACAGCGTCCACCGCGACTCCGGCCAGAAGTTTCTGCTCTTCTAAAGAAATGCCGAGCTTCTCGAAGGTGCGAAGAAGCTCAGGGTCGACTTCGTCCAAACTGCTCAATTGCTTTTTCGGCTTCGGCGCGGCGTAATAGTGAATGTCCTGAAAGTCCGGCTTGGGATACTTGACGTTCGGCCACTCCGGATAATCCATGCTCTGCCACTTGGCGAAGGATTTGAGCCGAAACTCCAACAGCCACTCCGGCTCGCCCTTCTTTTCCGAGATGTGGCGGATGATCTCCTCGTTGAGCCCCTTAGGCGCCAACTCGGCCTCGATCTCGGTCTCGAACCCGTACTTATATTCTTGAGTCGCTAACTCTTCGATGTTGTAGGTAGACGGCGCTCCCATTCAAACCTCCAGCCAGCCTCTCGGTCCGGCTGGATTATTTTACCATGCTAAATAAATTGCCGTCGCCAGTCAGCAACAATAGCCGGGCCCGCTCCTTCTCCATCGTCCCCCCAATCAATCGGGCGCCGGGTCGGGAGATGTCAACCCTTGATCTTGTCGATCAGGGATAGGGTCGCCATCAGGCGGCGGTAGGCTTGCTGGTGCGCTCGGCGGCGGG